>JAATGE010000096.1 GCA_015654825.1 Rhodospirillales bacterium | reverse complement strand
GTGCAACAGGCTCCCGCCGCGCAGCGCTAACGCAGGCGGCGGCACGCCGTCGGGGGTCCATGGGGCGGAGCCCCCGGTCGGCGAAGCCCCTCGCGCCCAGCATGGTGCCGCGGCGACTTTCGGAAATCCGTCATCTTTTTTCCGAGAATCGTCGCAAGTGTCACGCAGCCTTGATGGACTGTCTCGCTCGGAGCGTCAGATGTCGCTTGCGGCGACCTGTCGGTTGCGAGCCTATGGCTTGGCTCGGATACGCGCAACGCCCGCAAAAATCCACCGTGCCTGCAACATGATTTTCAGAGGGAGCCTCACATGAAAACGCTTTTCGCCGCCTGCGGCGGCATTTTGCTGGCCGCAATGGCCACGCCTGCCGCGGCTCAAATCGCGGGCATTTATAATGGCAACTCGGCCGACGGATCGGGGCTGACTTTTACTATCAGCACCGATTCCGATACCGGCCTTCTGGCGGTCACCAGCGCCGGCGTCGGCTTTTCGGCACCCTGCAAAAACAGCACGCTAACCTTGAATGAGGGCTGGGGCTATGGCCTGAACGCCGATATCGTCAACCACAAGGTCACCGCCGTATCGACCGGCGCCTATTTCGACATCACCGTCAGTCTGAAATTCGCCGCGAACGGCCAGTCGGCAACCGGGACGATCACCACGCTCAGCCCCACCCTCGATAACACGGTCTCCCCGGCGAAGAAGGCACTGTTCTGTGCCTCGCCAAAGCAGACATTGACGCTGACCTACGCCGGGCCGGCCGCGGCGCGTGCGCCGGCCCACGGCGTGATCCTGTATGACCGCAAGGGACGCGCGATCGGCCAGGTTCAGCGCTGACCTGCCCAGCCGCGCCGGTTTGCCGGCGCGGCTTTTCTTTCCGGCGGTGGCGCTGCTAAGGGCGGGTTCACGCTCAACAGTTCCACGGGTTCCATGGCCGGCCACAGTCAATTCAAGAACATCATGCACCGCAAGGGCGCGCAGGATGCGCGGCGCGCCCGGCAATTCGCCAAACTGATCCGCGAAATAACGGTGTCGGCCAAGCAGGGCCTACCCGATCCTGCCGCCAATCCCCGGCTGCGCGCGGCAGTGGTGGCGGCCAACAAGGCCAACATGCCGAAGGATACGGTGGAGCGCGCCATCAAGAAGACGTCCGGCGCCGGCGCCGGGGACGACTACGCCGAGGTGCGCTACGAGGGCTACGGCCCGAACGGCGTCGCGGTCATTGTCGAGGCGCTGACCGACAACCGCAACCGTACCGCCGGCGACGTGCGGGCCGCGTTCGCCAAGCACGGCGGCGCGCTGGGGGAGACCAATTCGGTAAGCTTCCTGTTCGGCCGCGTCGGCGCCATCCGCTATCCCGCGGCCGCCGCCACCGCCGATGCGATGCTGGAGGCGGCCATCGAAGCCGGCGCCGAGAATGTCGAGAGCGACGCGGAGGGCCACGACGTAACCACCGCCGTCGATGATTTCTTCGCTGTCCGGGACGCGCTGGAAGCGCGCTTCGGGGCACCGGAGGAGGCCAAGCTGGATTGGCGGCCGACCACGCTCGTGACGTTGGACGAGGAGCGTGCCGCGGGCCTGCTGAAGCTGGTGGACGCGCTGGAAGACAACGACGACGTTCAGAACGTCTACGCGAATTTCGATATCCCCGACTCGATAATGGCGCGACTCTCCGCCGCGTGAACGATGCCTTTACTAATGGGGGTCTGGGGCCTCAGGCCCCAGCGGGGTCCAGGGGCAGAGCCCCTGGCCTTCTGATTTTGGGTATCGACCCCGGCCTTCGCCTGACCGGTTGGGGGATCATCTCCGTAAGCGGCAATAGCCTGAGCCACGTCGCGCACGGGGTGTTGGCGACCGATTCGGCGGATGCGGTGCCGCTGCGGCTGCGCGTGTTGCATGATGCGCTGGCCGAGCTGCTGGCCCGGTTCAGGCCGGACGAGGCCGCCGTCGAGGAGACCTATGTAAACCGCAACGGCGCTGCCACGTTGAAGCTGGGTTATGCCCGAGGCGTGGCGTTGCTGGCGCCGGCGTTGGCCGGAATACCGGTCGTGGAATATGGCGCCAAGTCGGTGAAGCTGGCCGTGGTAGGCACCGGTGGCGCCGAAAAAGCCCAGGTGGCCGACATGGTGCGCCGCCTGCTACCGAGCGCCGTGCTGGCGCGCGCGGATGCAGCCGACGCGTTGGCCGTGGCGATCTGCCATGCACACCACCGGGCCAGCCGCGTGGCGTGGGCGAAAAGTGCGGTGCGCGCATGATCGCACAGCTCACGGGCCAGGTGGCGGCGCTGGAAGCCGACCGCTGCGTGATCGACGTGCACGGCGTCGGCTACCTGGTACAGGCCAGCACACGCACCCTGGCCGCCCTGCCGCAGCCGCCGGCACTCGCCCGCGTGCTGGTGGAAACCGTGGTACGGGAGGACGCCATCCTGCTGTTCGGTTTCGCCGCGGCGGACGAGCGCGACTGGATCCGCCTTCTGACTACGGTGCAGGGCGTCGGTGCCAAGGTGGCGCTCGGCATCCTCTCGGCGCTGTCGCCACGCGACCTGGTGACGGCAATTTCCGCCGGCGATCGCGGCGCGCTGACGCGGGCACCGGGCGTGGGGCCGAAACTCGTGGTGCGGCTGCTGACGGAGCTGCGCGAAAAGGCGGGGGCGATGCCGGCCGGCGCAGGCACCGCGCTACCTGCGGCCCCGCCGCCGGGCGGCGTCGCGGCGGACGCACTCTCGGCACTGGCCAATCTGGGCTACCGGCGCGCCGAGGCGCAGCCCGCGGTAGAGCGCGCACTGGCCGCGCTCGGCGACAGCGCGGGCCTGGACGCCCTGCTGCGGGCGAGCCTTCGGGAGCTCGCACGGTAAGCGGGGCGCTTGAGTGACGTTCGGATAAGAGAAGGCCAGGGGCTTTGCCCCTGGTGTCATTGATTGGTGCAATATGCGGTGCGTTGAGGGCCTGGAGGACTCCAGCCCCGCGATGCGATCGGCAGGCCGTAAGCCCACCGTCCTTAAATCGAGGTCCAGCGAGGCCCCGATCGCCGTCTGTCCTACCCCGAACAGTTGCCTGGCGCTCAACGCCGGACAAACAAGGCAGGGAGTTCAGC
>JAATGE010000544.1 GCA_015654825.1 Rhodospirillales bacterium | reverse complement strand
GGCTCGCGTCGCGCTCCTGGGCGCCGTGGCCGTGACCGCCCCGGCGGTCGGCAAGCCGATCAACGGGTTTGCCGTCGCGATCGGCCACTACGCGACCTCCGACACGTACCCGACCCCTACCTCGACGGCGGGGCCCGTCTTGCTGAATGTGGTTGGCACCGTCAACGGCGATCCTTACGACCCGTTCGTGCTATCACCCGGATTGAAGGGTGTGAGCCCTTATATCGCGATCGAAGCCGGTGGCAGCGTGACGTTCAGCTTTCCGACGCCGATGCGCAAACTGCAAATCCTCTGGGGATCGGTCGATTCCACCAACATTATCACGTTCTACGATGCCGCCGGCAAGCAGGTGGGCGCGCTGACCGGCCAAGGCATACAGCAAGCCTACAATATCAACGCAGGCGCCCGCCAAAAGTACGGTTACGAGGCCAGCGTTCGCATTATCTCGCCGACAAAGTTCAGCAAGATCGTGCTGACGACCGGCATTTCCTGCTTTGAATTCTCTAATGTCTTCGCGGAGTAGTTCACCGCGAGACCGAACAGAATCGCAACCTGATCGGCGAGCCAGACGCGCACACCGCAGCGTTCCTACACTCCCGCAAACATCCGTCCCGGATTGAGAATTCCGGCCGGATCCAGCGCCGCCTTCACGCGCCGTGTAATGGCGGCAAGCGCCGGCACCTCCGGCGGCACCATGGCGGCGTTGGCGCGCCACGCGGCGGGCGCACGCAACACCCACCATACCCCGCCGGCCCGGCGTACGGCGTCAGTGATCGCGGCGTGGAGCTCTTCCGTGGCGGCGCCAGCCAGCATCAGCAGACCACCGGCCCAGTCCAGGTAACCGCGGGCCCCCGCTTCGCACGCCGCCTGCAACACGTCCGGACCGCGAGACGGGCGAACCGAGACCCGCCAAACGGCGTCATCCGGCTCCGTTTTCAGCACGCTTGCATCGCGGATCGCGTCCCACGCGGCAACGCTGGCGTCGCCCGGCCAGATTTCCGACCGGCCAAATTCCCCCAGCAAGGTGCGAATCCTTTCGGAACGATACAGCACGCTCGATGCGAAATCCTCGATGCGCGCCAAGGTCAGCGACGAATGGGCCCCCAGGCGCGCCGCGGCCGATGGGGGCAGATATGCCGCGCCGGAAACCCCGAATGGCGAGCCGATCGCCGCCGCGAGCGCCGCAACCGCTTCCGGCGGCTCCAGGCCGCGCAGCACCACGGAACAGGAATCTTCCGGAGCCGGCAGCACTTTGAAAGTGATTTCGGTCAACACCGCCAGCGTGCCTTGGCTGCCTGCCAGCAGCTTGCATAAATCCAGGCCGGTCACGTTCTTCAGCACACGCCCGCCACTATGGATCACCTCGCCGGTGCCGTTCACGGCGCGCACCCCCAGCACGTGATCGCGTACCGCGCCGGCGGCGATGCGCCGCGGACCGGAAAGATTGGTGGCGACGATGCCGCCCAGCGTCTGCCCGCCGGTCGCGCCCAGCAACTCGGAAAAATCCGGCGGTTCGGCGATCATGTGCTGGCCCGCCGCGGCGAGCGTTGCTTCGATGTCGGCCAGCCTGGTGCCGGCGCGCGCGGCGAAAACCAGTTCGCCCGGGGAATAAAGCGTGATGCCGGAGCAGTTCACCGTGCTCAGCGTGCGCGCCGCCTGCGCCGGGCGCAGCATGGCGGCCTTGGTGCCGGCACCTTGCACCAGCAACGGCTCGCGCGCCGCATAGGCGTCACCGATCGCCGCCGCAATGCCCGCCTCGTCGGCCGGTGCGGCCGCGTTCATGCCGCCGGCTGCAGTGGAAACACCTTGGCCGGGTTCAGCAGCCAATCGGGATCGAACGCGGTCTTGATGCGGCGCTGCTGATCCAGTTCCCCGGACGAAAACTGCACGCCCATCAGGTCGCGCTTTTCAATGCCGACCCCGTGCTCCCCGGTCAGGCAGCCGCCCATCGCCACACAGAGTTTCAATATGTCGGCCCCAAGCTTCTCGGCGCGCGCGAATTGCACCGCGTCATTCGCGTCGAACATGCACCGGGGGTGCAGATTGCCGTCGCCGGCGGGGAAAATATTGCACACCGCCAGTTCGGCATCGTTCGCCATCTCGCCGATGCGTTGCAGCGTCTCCGGCAGACGGCTGGTGGGAATAACACCATCCATGCAGAAATAATCCGGTGTGATGCGGCCGACCGCGCCGAACGCACCCTTGCGGCCCTTCCAGATCGCGGCACTCTCCTCCTCGGTCGTCGCCACGCGCAAGCTGATCGGATCGAAACGTCGGCAGATCTCCGCCAGGCGGCCGAGCAGAAAATCCTGTTCCGCCTCGGCCCCTTCCACTTCGATGATCAACATGGCGGCCGCATCCATCGGGTAGCCGGCCTCGGCATACGCCTCACAGGCATGGATCGCGGGGCGATCCATGAATTCCAGCGCCACCGGAATGATACCGGACGCGATCACCGCGTCTACGCACGCGCCGGCCACGGCATTGGAGCGAAATCCGGCCAACATGGCACGCGCCCCTTCCGCCGCGCGCAAGATGCGCACGGTGACCTCGGTCACGATCACCAGCATGCCCTCGCTGCCGGTAATGAGCCCCAGCCAATCGTAGCCCGCGGCGTCGAGGTGCGCGCCGCCGATATCCAGAATGTCGCCGTCGATCGTGACCACGCGCAGGCCGAGCAGATTGTTCGCCGTGACACCGTATTTCAGGCAATGGGCGCCACCGGAATTCATGTTGACGTTGCCACCGATCATGCACGCCAACTGGCTGGAAGGATCGGGGGCGTAAAAGAAACCGCGGTCGGCCACCGCACCGGTAATCGCCAGGTTGGTGACGCCCGCCTGCACGGTCGCGCAACGGTCGGCGAAATCCACATCCAGGATGGCGTTCATGCGCATCATGCCGACGACGACCGCATCTTCCAGCGGCAGCGCGCCGCCGGAAAGCGACGTGCCGGCGCCGCGCGGCACCACGCGCACGCCATTGGCCTGGCAGAAGCGCAGCACGGCGGCAACCTGTTCCGTCGTTTCCGGCAGCACCACGGCGAGCGGCGGCTGCCGGTAGATGGCGAGGCCGTCTGTCTCATACGGCCTTAGGCGCAGCGTGTCGCCGATAACGCCGTCGCCTGGTACAAGCTCACGCAGCCCGGCGATGATCTGGTCGCGGCGGGCCAATACCTCCGGCTTGGGGGGCGGAAGCTTGATCATCTCGGCTAATTTGGGGGTCGGAAGCAAGGAAGGCTAGGGGCTCTGCCCCTAGAACCCCGTCGGCGTGCCGCCGCTGTCGTTAGCGCTGCGCGGCGGGAGTGCGGCCGTCTCAGCCCTGGCGGCACTTCATGCGCGGGTTCTTCTTGTTGATGACGTAAACGCGGCCATGACGCCGCACCACGCGACAGTTCTTGTCGCGGATCTTGGCGGCGCGCAGGCTGTTACGGATCTTCATGGCACGACCTTAAGGCGGGGCGGAGGCGGGCGGATAGCGCCCAGGGATGCCCGGTGTCAAGCCGCGCCGATCGCGTACCACCGCAGCAGGCGAAACCCGAAGCGGCGCATCAGGCGGATCCGCAGCAACCACAACTCGGCTTCGGTGACAAATATGCCGGCGGCCGCCGCCGGCAGCCTGGGCCCAGTGGCCATTTCCTTCACGGCGCCGCGCCAACCCGCGAGCGTGGCGCTGACGTGCCGGTCCGACAAATCCTCAATCACCTGCACATCAAAATGCCGGCTGGTCAGCGCGGCGGTGACAACATCTACTCTTGGCAGGTCCGGCGAGCGGTTATCCAGCCGGCACCAGGCCGCGAATTCGCGATCCGCCGCCGGGGGAGCCACGTCGGCCACCATTTCAGTCAGCACAATGCGCCCGTGCGGCCGCAACGCACCCGCCAGGCTCTCCAGCACCGGCGCCACGGGCGCGCCGCGCAACGCCTCCAGCGCCATGGCATGGTGGGCGGAATTGCGGCGCAACGCGGGCCGGTCCCGGTCCCAGTTCTCGACACGCACGCGGCGTCCGTTCGGCTCCGCGGCACGGCGCTGCTCGGCGATTACGGACAACTCCGGGTCGGCATCGAGACTGACCACCAGCGTGCCGAAGGTGTCGGCAATCGCTTCGGCAGGTCCGCCGATGCCGCCCTCGAGCAGCAGTAGCGTCGTTTCCGTGCCGAGACCCAGCGGCTTCGCAAGCCGCAGCGTTTCGGCCTGGCCGCCGGGGCTGAGGTAGCCGGTTCCCCAAAGAGACTCGACGGCGGCCAGCCGCGCCGGCGGCCAACGTGGCGCGTGCGAGGACGGGGGTAGCGCGGCGCGAGCCCCCACCCAATCGCTGATGCCGCCAATCTTTCTGCCCGGTGCCACGTGGCCACCCTGCTCGGAATATGTTGCCAAATTGTTCGCGCCGCCTGGTCGCACACCCCCGCGTCGCTCGCTAAACAGAGTCCGGGTGCAAGGAGGGGCGGTATGTCTATGCAAGGCGGGCTTCGGCAAGGCGGCGCGGCGGTTGAGAGATCGGCGGCCAGTGGCGCCTGGACCGGCTTCCTGATCATGGCGTTCG
>JAATGE010000057.1 GCA_015654825.1 Rhodospirillales bacterium | reverse complement strand
GGTTTCCCTGCTGATTTCCCCCTGCTAGGCTCCATTCATACCAGTCTTCGTTCATTCCTCAGCCGTGGTTTCCCTGCTGATTTCCCCCTGCTAGGCTAACTACAAGGAACGGTCCTCGCAACCGAGTGCCGTGGTTTCCCTGCTGATTTCCCCCTGCTAGGCTCTCCACCGCCTGCCCCAGCGCACCTATGTCGCCGTGGTTTCCCTGCTGATTTCCCCCTGCTAGGCTACCCCGGCTGTAACTATCTGAAACTGCTGTGATTCCTCGCCAAAATAGCGGGGGATCACAGGAGCACCAGTTGGGCGGCGCCGACCTTTTCGCTCGGGCGCGCTTCGCCCAGCAGCAGGCGCATGCGGCCATACTGGCGATCGGTGACCTGCAAGGCACGCACGCTGCCGGTGCTGGGCAGATTTTGGGTAACCCGGGCTATGTGCTTCATCGCGCCGTCCTCGCCGCGGCAAATCCGTGCGTAGACGGAATATTGCAGCATAAAATAGCCGTCGTCCTTGAGAAAATTACGGAACCGGGTGGCGTCGCGGCGCTGCGGCTTCGTACCCACCGGCAGATCGAACAGCACGAACAACCACACGAAACGTACCTCCTCCTCCCTCACGGCGGCGCGAGTTCCGGCAGCAGCAGCAGCTTGGCGCTTGATCCTTCAAGCGCGCGCACCAAGCCGGACGCGGCCATTTCGGTGGCGACCAGGACGGTGACGGTCTCGCGGCCGATGCGCGCCGGCGCCAGCAGCACAGCAGCGAGCGCCTGGCGTTGGGACAGGGAGAGCGCTTCCGCGGGGCGTTGCCCGCGATCGGCCAGGCGCCACACGGCGAGATCGACGATGGGGCGGAACGGCTCGATGACGTCATCGGCGAGATTAAAAGTGTTATGCTGGCTGGCGTGGTGCAGGCCGATGGCGGGAAGCAGGCCGGAAGCGACCAGGGCCCGGGCCACGGCGCCGCGCAGCACGGCGTAGCCGTAATTCAGCATGGCGTTGCGCGGATCGGCTTCGTCTTCCCGTATAAAGCCGGCGAAGAGGGCGCTCCAGTAGTGGCGTGCTGCCCGTGCCTCGACGTTGTCCGGGTCGGCTGGCTGCACGCGGCCGGCCATGGCGTGCAAGGCCGTCGGTTCAGCGCCGCAGGCGTGCAACACGGCCGCTTGATTGGCGATTTTCGCCCGCACCAGCGTCTGCCAGAGCCGCCCGCGCAAGCCATCGCCGGCCGCGAGTTGCAGCGCGGCCACGGCGGCCTGGCGATGGTGGGTGTGGAACGGCAGCAGCATACCGTTGGGCATGTGGCGGGCGTCCGTAACGATCACGGCGATACCGGCGGAGACGCAGGCACTGAGCAGGGCAGCGGACAGCGTGGCCTGTGGCGTATCGAGGATCACCCAGGCCACGTCCTCCAGCGGCAACCTGGTTTCGGCCGCGCCCTGGGCGATGACGATCTGGCCGTCGGCGAGGGAGAGCCGGCTCGGCCGGCTCAGGTGCAGGCCGCGCCATGCCATGTTCTGATCTCGGATCGTACCTCGAATAGCCGCCCAAGCCGGTCAACCTGAAATTTCTTCAACGCAAGCAACGTCCGCGCGCCAAGGCCGGTCTTCGCTGCTGCAAGGTTCTCGTGGTCCGCCAGCGAGATCGCGCCGGTCGAGCGGTCAAGGCCCTTGAAATAGCCGTGAAGGATTTGGCCATCCGGTTTTGTGATCTCAACGAAGCTATGGCCGTGAAGGCTGAGGAGAAACGTGAAGTTCTGATCGATCTGCGTCCAATCTTCTTCATCCTTGTAGGCGTCCACCGCCTTGCATGGTGGTGCCGGCATTGACGCGACCTCATGCGGATAGACAGGGACTAGGTAGAAGCGAGGACGCCCTTTGGCATCAACTTTGCGGAACACGTCGACACGCGCCATGTCGCCGCGGTCGACCGTTCCCCAATGCTCCTCATTTCCGACCCGGACGCGTATCGCTGGACTGTCCTTGCTGGCCAGCCGCACTTTGCGGATCACGTCGCCTTTTGGCGAGCGCGGCGGCGCGTCCTTTGGTTTTTTGGCCTCGATCCATGCCCGCAAGGAGTCGATCACCGCGGCATTGCGGTCCGCGTCCTTCACCCGCTCCAGATCCTTGGTCGTCAGCGCTTCCACCGATTTGCGCTCGAACACGACCAGTTTGCCGTCGCGCTCACGCACCTGCCGGATGGTGGCCGCATGTGCCTCGCCGCGGGCACGATGGCGCTCTGCGCGCGCGACGAACACTTTGGCAAATGCCGTTTCAGCCTGCTCGCGAAAGCCGGGCCAGGGTTGATCGAGGGCGGAAAAGTCGCGGGCGGCGCCGCGCAGTTCGGCCTGTTGGAAGACGCGGGTCAATTTTTGCAGCATGGATTCGGTGCATGCCGCGACGACGATGGCATCGAGTGCATGGTGGCGGTCGTCCTGCCGGCGTTGGCCCGACGCATCCTTTTTCAGCCCCTCGAGGCCCCAGCCGCGGCGCAGTTTAGCCGTCAACGCGCCGGGACGCGCCAGCACATGGCGCTGCCCATCCGCGGGATAGAGGCGGGCCAGCAAATCGAGTGCCAGTCTGGTGGCATAGCGAGTGTCGCCAAGATTTCGGGTGCGAAAGCGCTCCTCCACCTCGGCGGCGTTGCGGCGCAAATAGTGACCGCGCTTCTTGTATCCCTTCATGCCGAGGCAAGATTCAACGCGGCGCTCGAACGCCAATAGGTCGGCTGGGGTTTTTTCCGCGGAAAACCATTCGTATGGGGTGCGGTTGCGCTTTTCGGCGTTGGCTCCCGCCATACATAGGGTCTTATTGACAAAACTATCGTCGCCGAAACGGCTCCAGGGCAGGATGTGGTCGACCTGAACGGAGTTATCGGACGCGACAAGTTTGAGTGGGCTGATTTCGGCATCGGTGTAGAGGCAGCGGCCATTCTGCTCGTGCCACAGTTCAAAACGCAACATTTCGTCGATGCCCTGGGGCGGGCGGCCGACCAACTCGGTAAAGCGGTCGCGCAGGCGGTCGCGCTCCTTGTTGCGCTTTTCGATGCCGCGCTTGATTTCGTCGCGTTCGTCGGCACTCTTGCCGAGGTCGCGGGCGAGTTCGAGGTGGATGCGGTCCGGCAGACCGAACTCGTGCACCATTGCCTTAACTTGCTTTACGAGTTCGCTGGTGGCCTTGCGGGCGACCGGGTTGCGGATGTCGTCGATTTTCGTTTCGGGACGCGCGGCGTGGTCAAAGCCGGCTTCCCGGCAGGCGTCGGGGTAATTCAGGCCGCGCGCGAGGCGGGGAAGAATGGCGCGGGCGGCCTCGGCGGAGATGTGACCGGCACCCTTGAATGCCGAAAAGCGACCGGCGTCGGCGGCGTCGGCGATGGTGGCGGCGAGCAGCGGTTCGATCGGTAGGGCGGCAAGCCCGGCGCGGATGGAGCCGAGATCGCTGCGGAAAGTCAGGATGGCGGCGACATCGTCGAGCCACGCCGGCGTGGCAAGCAGCGATCGCCATCCGGCGTCGCCGACGACGTCGCGCAGGGTGGCGGTGCCTTCCGCCGCGCAGCCGGTGCGGGCGACGAAATCGCGTTCCTCGTCCTTGCGAGACACGTCCGAGAAACTGGCCGCGTCTTCCAATCCCAGGCGCTTGCGCAGCCAGCGGTAGGTAAGTTTTTTCTGGGTACCAAAATTTTCTGCGGCACGGGCGATTTCGTCTGGGGTGAGCGGACGCGCGGCGGCGCCGCCCGTGGCGAGGCGCAGCGTGGCGAGGCGGCTGTAAAGGCGGAACATTTCGAAGGCCGGCGAACGGCGGGCGCCGCGGCGAGCGGTGGGGATGAACGGGCAGGTGCCGACAAGGTGATCAGAGTCCTGTAGCGGGCGTTGGGTGAACGCGGTTTGGGCGAATTCAGCCTCGAGGTCCGCCGTTGCCGCGTCGTTGCCGAGCCGGCGCTGGTGGCGGAAAATCTGGCGGATTTCCTCCTCCTGGTCGGCACGCAGGATAGAGCGGGCGAAGCCGCCGCCGCGGTTGCGTTTGCGGTCGGCGAACGCGGGGTCACTGGCGAACATCTCGCCGACGGTGCGCCACTGGCCGAGGCGCTCGCGGGTGGCGGCGATGGCGGCCTTCATTTTGGAGGTTTCATCGGCCTCGTTGGCGCCGGCGTCCTGCTTGGCGTTGGAGCGGAAGCCGCGATGTTTGGCGATATGGCCAAGGATGGCGGCCAGTTCGGTGTAGGTGAGCGTGCGGTTCAGCGCTTCGGCGCGCAGCGCCCAGAGGTCTAGGCCGAGTGCCAGTG
>JAATGE010000153.1 GCA_015654825.1 Rhodospirillales bacterium | reverse complement strand
CCGGCGTCGAGCAGGATATGGTGCAGTCCTTCCGCTTCCGCCTGAATCTTCACCATGCCGGAGCCAGTCACCACCAAGGCGCGCACGCCAGGGGCGACCTGGCGGCCGCCGGCGATCGCGGCGGCGGCGCGGATGTCCTCGATACGGCCGTTGGTGCAACTGCCGATGAATACGACGTCGATCGGAATTTCCGCGAGGCGCTGGCCCGGGGTGAGCGCCATATAATGCAGCGCACGCTCCATCGCGGCGCGCCTGGCTTCGTCGGGTTCGTGCTCCGGATCCGGCACGGCGCCGGTGATCGGCGCGACTGCCTCCGGGCTGGTGCCCCAGGTGACCATCGGTGCGATAGCCGCCGCATCGAGCACCACCGTGCGGTCATATTGCGCGCCCGGATCGGACGGCAGCGTGCGCCAGTATTCGACCGCGCGGTCGAATGCCTCGCCCTGCGGCGCGTAGGGGCGGCCCTTGATATACGCGAAAGTCGTTTCGTCCGGCGCGATCAGGCCGGCGCGCGCGCCGGCCTCGATCGACATGTTGCAGACGGTGAGCCGGCCGGCCATGTCGAGCGCGCGGATTGCCTCGCCGGCATACTCGATGACGCGGCCGTTGCCGCCGGCGGTGCCGATGGTGCCGATAATCGCGAGTGCGACATCCTTCGCGGTCACACCGCGGCCGAGCGTGCCGTCGACGCGCACCAGCATGTCCTTCGCCGGCATCTGGCGCAGCGTCTGCGTTGCCAGCACATGTTCCACTTCCGACGTGCCGATGCCGAACGCCAACGCACCCATCGCGCCGTGCGTGGAAGTGTGGCTGTCGCCGCAGACGATGGTCATGCCGGGCAGCGAAATGCCTTGCTCCGGGCCAATGACGTGCACGATGCCCTGGCGTGCGTCGAGCAACGGAAAATACGGCACGCCGAACTCGGCAACGTTGCGCTCCAGCGTTTCCACCTGCAGCCGGCTTTCGGGCTCGGCAATGCCGTGATGGCGGTCGCTGGTGGGGACGTTGTGGTCGACTACGGCGATGGTCGCCTCGGGGCGGCGCACTCGCCTTCCCGCCTGGCGCAAGCCCTCGAACGCCTGCGGCGAGGTCACCTCATGCACCAGATGGCGGTCGATGTAGAGCACGCACGTGCCGTCCTCCAGACGGTCCACCACATGCGCATCCCAGATCTTGTCGAACAACGTGCGTGGCATCGGCGGCCTCCGAAGGAAGGAAGGCCAGGGGGCTCTGCCCCCTGCACCCCCGCTAAGGACAAGTCCTTAGAACCTATTTGTTAAGTCAGGGGACAAGGAGGGGGGCAACGAGCACTTCCCCACGCATTCGCTGCCCCCTTCCTTGTCCCATGACCTATTAAACGGGGTCTGGGGACTAGTCCCCAGCGGGGTCCAGGGGCAGAGCCCCTGGCCTTACTTTGCTTCCGCGGCAGCCGGCGTCTCGCGCGCTTTTTCGGCGATCCGCGCTGACTTACCGCGGCGGCCGCGCAGGTAGTACAACTTGGCGCGGCGAACGTCACCGCGGCGGACCACTTCGATGGCCGAGATGGCCGGCGAGTAGAGCGGGAAGATGCGTTCCACGCCTTCGCCGTAGCTGATTTTGCGCACCGTGAAGTTGCTGTTCAGGCCGCGGTTGCTGCGGGCGATGCAGACGCCTTCGTAGGCCTGCACGCGGCTGCGCTCGCCTTCGACGACTTTCACCGAGACGCGCACGGTGTCGCCGGGGGCGAATTCGGGCACCGCGCGGTCGGCGCTCAGGCGGGCGATTTCGGCCGCCTCGTATTGCTGGATCAGGTTCATGGTTTCAGGGTCCTTTCATTTCATGGGGGGCGCGGGCTTGCCACAGGTCGGGGCGGCGCTGGCGCGTAATGGTTTCGGCCTCGTGCGCGCGCCAGGCGGCGATCGCGGCGTGGTTGCCGGAGAGCAGCACCGGGGGGACCGGATTGCCGTTCCAGTCGGCGGGGCGCGTGTAGTGCGGGTATTCCAGCAGGCCGTTGGTAAAGCTCTCCTCGGCGGCGCTTTCGGCGGCGCCCATGACGCCGGGGAGCAGGCGCACGCAGGCGTCGAGCACGGCCATGGCGGCCAGTTCGCCGCCGGAGAGCACGAAATCGCCGATGCTGATTTCGAAGGCGTGGCGGGCGTCGATGACACGCTGGTCGACGCCTTCGTAGCGGCCGCATAGCACGATCAGGCCGGGACCGGCGGCGAGGCGGGCCACGTCTTCCTGGGCCAGGGGGCGGCCGCGCGGGGTCATGTAGAGCAGGGGGCGCTCGTCGGCGGCGCTTTCGATGGCGGCGTCGACCACGTCCGGGCGCATGACCATGCCGGCGCCGCCGCCGAACGGGGTGTCGTTGACGCTGCGGTGTTTGCCGGATGCGAAGTCGCGAATGTCGCGGGTTTCGAGGTGCCAGATGCCCTGTTCCAGCGCACGGCCCGCCAGGGATTGGCCGAGGGGCCCTGGGAACATGGCGGGGAACAGGGTCAGGATCGTGGCGCGCCAGGTCATGCGGCGTGCTCCCGGGCGCCGACTTCGCGGACTTCGATTTCGCGGACCTCGATCTCGTCGGGCGGCAGCACGGTGACCTGGCCGGCGGCGATGTCCACGACGGGGACGCAGGCGCGGGTGAAGGGCACCAGCAGCGGGCCGGTTCCACTCGCGATTTCGAGGCTGGCGCCGGCGCCGTAGTCGTGCACTT
>JAATGE010000074.1 GCA_015654825.1 Rhodospirillales bacterium | reverse complement strand
GCCACGATCGATGATTTTCGTGCTGGCGCCGAGGAACACGCCCATCGAAATGACGCAGCCGCGTTCGACAATAACGCCCTCTGCGACTTCGCTGCGCGCGCCGATGAAGCAATCGTCCTCGATGACCACGGGCGCCGCCTGCAGCGGCTCCAGCACGCCGCCGATGCCGGTGCCGCCGCTGATGTGACAGTTGCGGCCGATCTGCGCGCAACTGCCGATCGTTGCCCAGGTGTCGATCATCGAACCGCGATCGATATAGGCGCCGACATTGACGAAGCACGGCATCAGCACCACGCCGGGTGCGACGTAGGCGGAACGGCGCACCACGGCGCCGGGTACGGCGCGCAGGCCGGCCTCGGTAAAACGGTTGGCGCCCCAGCCGGCGAATTTCAGCGCCACCTTGTCCCACACCGGGCTGCCGCCGGCGCCGGGCAGCAGAATGCTGCCGTTCAATCGGAACGACAACAGCACGGCCATTTTCAGCCAGGCGTTGACGACCCACATGTCGGCGACGCGTTCGGCGACGCGCAATTCGCCGCGGTCGAGCTTTTCCAGGGCGGTTTCGATGGCGATCCGGTCGTCGCCGCCGGTGTGCGGGCCGATGCTGTCGCGCGTTTCCCACACCGCCTCGATGCGCGCCTGCAAAACGGCGTAGGGGTCGGGCTGCGGATCGGTGTTCATCGGTGGATCAGGGTCCCCGGACCCGCTTCGGTGAACAGTTCCAGCAGCACCGCGTGCGGCACGCGGCCGTCCAGGATGACCGCGCCCTTGGCACCCTGCTGCAGCGCCTTCAGGCAGTTTTCGACTTTTGGGATCATGCCGCCGGTAATGACGCCCGCGGCGATCGCCTCGTGCGCCTGGCGCGCGGATAGCTCGGCGATCATCTTGCCGTCGGCGTCGAGCACACCGGGCACGTCGGTCAGCATCAGCAGTCGGGTGGCGTTCAGCGCGCCGGCGATGGCGCCGGCGGCGTCGTCGGAGTTGATGTTGTAGGTCTGGCCGTCGGTGCCCATGCCGACGGGGGCGACGACCGGGATCAGGCCGCTGCCGGTCAGCGCGTGGATGACGCGGACGTCGATATGCTCGGGCTCGCCGACCAGGCCGAGGTCGATCTCGTGCTCGGTGTGGTTGCCGGGGCCGTGGATGGTGCGGGTGTGTTTCCTGGCCCGGATCAGGCCGCCATCCTTGCCGGAAATGCCGACGGCCAGCGCACCGGCGTTGTTGATCAGGGCAGTGACCTGTTTGTTGACCGTGCCGGAGAGCACCATTTCGACGACTTCGACCATGGCGGCGTCGGTAACGCGCAGACCGGCGACGAATTCGGACTTGATCGCCAGGCGCTCCAGCATGGCATTTATCTGCGGGCCGCCGCCGTGCACGACCACCGGGTTGACCCCGACCTGCTTCAGCAGCGCGATGTCGCGGCCGAAGGAGGCCGCGAGTTCCGGGTTGCCCATGGCGTGGCCGCCATATTTGACCACGATGGTGGCGCCGGCATAGCGGCGCAGGAACGGCAGCGCCTGGGCCAGGATGCGGGCGGTTTCGGTGGCGCTGGCGAGGTCGGAGGGGCGGTCGGACATGGCGCGCGGTTGCTAGAGCAAGGTGGGGCTAACTGCAAACCGAGGGGGTTTGGGAAGATGCCAGGGAATACAAGCGCGTAGGGGATGGCGGACGGCAATGGACGTGAAAAAGTGAAAGGACAGTTTTTTGTAGTTGTATCTACCGCACCGGCGCGTCCTGCGGCCATTTCATGCAGGATCGCCTGTCGGAAGCGCCTTTGCGACCAGGGCCAGCGGTAGGAACAGCGAGGTTGCGCGGGTAGCCAGTGGCCGAAAGCCTATCGCAGCGTAATAGGCAGCGGCTGCTCCGTTCGCCGCATCGACCACCAGGGCGTAGGCCGCGACCTCTGAGCGTGCGGCGCGCGCGGCGGCATTACCGAGCAATGCGCGGCCGAGTCCTTGGCGCTTAAAGCCAAGGTCAATCGCCAGGCGTCCGACAAGAGCCGCGGGTACCGTTGGATAGCGTGGCAGACGGCGCACCATTTCGTCTGGCAGGTCGCTCACCGCAATCGAGGTGGCCGCCAATGTGTAGAAGCCGGCGATGCGTTCGGTTGCCTTGTCCACCACGACGAAGCACGAAGCGAGCCCGCGGCGTATGTCCTGGCTGACCAATTCGGCAAAATAGCGGTCCAGCGCTGCATCTCCGCAGGCGAACGTGGAACGGGGCCGGCGTCCCAGTAGTTCGATGCGGAAGCGTGTCGTCAATCCGGATCGATCAGTTGGGCATTTGCCCGCAGGGCGTCAATCAGGCCCTGAGTGGGCGGCCCTGGATCGAGCAGTGCCTCGGCGAACCTGATCTGATCCTCCATGGAAAGGCGGATTATTTGGGTTTCCGAGAGGGTGCGGCGGGCGGCCTCCTGCGCGGCGGATACCACGAAGTCGGTCAGGGTGCGGCCCTCGATCTCGGCGGCACGCTTCAGCATAGCGTGGACTTCGAGGGGGAGACGGGCTTCGAGGCGGGCGGTGGTGGCCATCGACGCAGTATACGGCAAATTGCCGGGTTGCGCGAGGGGTTTTTGTCGGCGGTGCCCTGGCCAAGTTCTGGAGCACGCGGCTGGCGCGGTGTTCAACCTCGTCCGCCCATGGTAGCGTCTTACCGAACGGCGATCGATCGAAAGGGTGTCATGGCGGTAAAGGACACGGCCAAGCTCTCGAGCAAATTTCAGATCTCTATACCGAAGTCCGTCCGGGCCGCGCGATCCTGGCAGCCGGGTCAGGTCTTTGCGTTCATCCCCAAGGGCGAGGGCTTGTTGCTGGTGCCGGTGCCGAGGCTTGACGATCTGGCCGGCGTCGCACGCGGCGCGAATGCGGAGGGTTACCGCGATCGGACCGACCGGATCTGATGCGTCTCGTCGACACCTCGGCGTGGATTGAATTCCTGATCGGCTCGGCTCTGGGCGTAGGGCTCGCGTCCGAACTTCCGGACCGCACTCAGTGGCTGGTGCCGACCATGGTTCAACTGGAACTGGCGAAATGGTTGACCCGCGAAGTCGGCGAGGACAAGGCCGACCAGGTGGTCGCATTTTCCGAGACGTGCGTGGTTGCCGACCTGGACACGGCGATTGCCCTTACGGCGGCGGAACTCTGTGCGCGGTACAAACTGGCGACCGCGGATGCCGTTATCTATGCGACCGCGCTCGGCCATGGGGCCGACCTGCTGACCTGCGACCGCCATTTCGAGGACCTGCCCGGGGTGCGCTTCATCCCCCGGCCGAGCAAATGAGCAGCGCGCATCTGTGAGTCGCGCTAGAGCATGATAGTCTGAGGTTGACGCGAAGGAAGCCCAGGGCTCTGCCCTGGACCCGCTGGGGACAAGTCCCCAGACCCCAATTTTATTTGTTCCGATGTTGGCACTGATACTGAGCCAATTTACGGCGCCTGCAGCCCGCTATGACCACGCAGAAGAT
>JAATGE010000347.1 GCA_015654825.1 Rhodospirillales bacterium | reverse complement strand
TTGCCGTTGACCACGTAGAGGTGCTTGCCGTCGGCGCTGACCGATACCGCGTGCGGATACCAGCCGGTCGGGATCAGGGCTGCCGCGGCGGGCGGCGGCGTGGAAGCTCGGGGTGATGCCGCGGCCGAACATGGTCAGCTTCGGATCGCCGTTCGAACCGTTGCCGAGATCGCCGAGCAACTGGTCGAACGTGCGGTTCTCCTTGATGATGTAGATCACGTGCTGGATTTTCGCGTGCACCGCCGCCATGATTTTGCGGTCGTGGGCGGATTCCGGCGTGGTGTAGCCGTTATTGGTGCTGACCTGGGCGGTCAGCGCGGCATAGTCCCCGGTTGCGGGCACCGGCAGGCTCAACAGGCCGCCTTGCACGATCTGCTCGATATACTGGTTGAAAGGCCCGTGCACTGATTTCGGGTCGGGGCCGGGATCGCTTTTGCCGTTGACCACGTAGAGGTGCTTGCCGTCGGCGCTGACCGATACCGCGTGCGGATACCAGCCGGTCGGGATCAGGGTTGCCGCGGCGGGCGGCGTGCGGGTGAGGTCGATTGCGGCGACCGCGTTGGCGCCGCCCTCGGATACGTAAAGGGTTTTGCCGTCGGGCGAGAGCGCCAGGCCGTTCGGTGCGGCGCCGGTATAGAGATGCCCGATATCGAGCAGGCCCGGCACCGAAAGCGCAGCGATTTCGCCGGTGACCGCGTAGGTCGCCGTGTGGATCACGGCGACCGTGTCGCTGTTGTCCTGCGCGACGTAGAGGCGGCTGCCATCGGCGCTGACCACCATGCTGTTGGGGTTGCCGGGCAGCGCGATGCGCTGCAGCGTGCCGCCGTCGGGGGGGACGTCGCGCAGCGGCACCGCGACGATTTCGCGGTCGCGCACCGAGCTGACAAAGGCCGTGTAGCCGCCGAGGCCGTTCGGGGCGATGGCGACTTCGTAGGGCATTTCGCCGCCCGGCGTGCCGGAGAGTGCGGGCGTGTTGTTGAACGGGCGGAGATCGTATTCCCAGCGCACCGTGTTGCTGGACGTATCGATGACCGATATGGAATCGTTATAGATGTTCGCCGCGACCAGGGTGGCGCCGACCGGCGTGATGGCGAGGCCGGAAACCGCGGACCTTGCCTCGAAACCGAGGCCGTTATTGAGGAATGCGCCGAGCAATTTCGCGGTGCCGGTGAGGTTGTCGGCGAGCGGGGGGTGGTTGAACGCGATCGTCGCGGTTTGCGACCAGGTTCCGCCGTTGGCGCCGAATACGAAGACCGCGTCGCTGACGCCGCCGGAGACGTAGAAGTTGCGCCCATCCGGCGCCCAGACCAGGCCGTAGAAACTGTTGGGGACCTGCAGCACCTGGCGCGGTGCCGGTGACGCGGCGTTTTCGCCGGCGACATCGTAGACGAACACATATTCGTTCGATGCGGCCGGATTGCCTTGGCCGCGTTGCGGGCCGGCGCTGTAGTTCAGGAGGTTGTAGCCGCTGGTCAGCACCAGCAGCGTGTGCCCGTCCGGGCTCAGCGCGGTGCGCAGCGCCCAGCCGGCGCGGAAATTCCGGTAGCCGGGCAAATGCGGATCGAGGGTTTGAAACACCGCGCCGGGCGCGAAGGTGGGGGAGAGGTATTGGCCGTTCGGCAGTTGCGAAGCGGGGGTGCCGGGCGGTGCCGTAGCCGCGCCGGCGAGCGCCGTGCCGGCCATCGCGACCGCGCGGGCGGCCAGCCATAGCGCGGCGGTGGCCGCGGGGAGCCATCGTGCCGGCGCGATGTTCATCGTGGTTTCTCCCCTGAGTTTTTCGCAGGCCGGGTTGGCGGGCGGACCGGAGCGGGGGTCGGCCCGAAGTGCGCCCGGTTTCGGCACGGCGGCCGGGATTAAACCACGCCGCGGGCGCGGCCGCACATGAAACCTCCGTGGCGATGCTGCAGGGGCGTTGAGCGATGGCCGGGTTGGACGGGATTTTGGGTGTCCCGCGTGTAAAGATTCACACAAAACCAACTGCAACCATGAGTTGTCTGTGGTTTAGACACAATAAAATGTACCACGACCACCGGCGGTAAGCACAGATTTCCACTGGACGTACGGTATCATAGTACAATACTAGGGAATGGCGCCGAGCAGACATATCGGTTGGTCGCCGTCACATGGGAGTATGTATAAATGTCTCGTCCATTCCTGCTTCGGACGTTGTCCGTAGCCGCGCTCGCGGCCGGGCTGAGCCCGGTTGCATTTGCCAAGCCGAAGCCGGCTGTCATTATCAACGGCGGCGGCGCGACGTCCCCGCAGGCCGACTATGCCGGCACCAACGACCCGAATACCGGCGCGCCGCGCAGCGAACTGTCCTATTTCAATTCAGTAACGACGAAACAGCAGTTCGGCACCTACTGGGGCTCGGGCTCGGGCGTCGGGCAGCAGGCCTTCCTGCAGAACGACCTGACCTGCGACATCAACAAGGTGACCGGCGCCAATACCGGCAAGTGCAACAATACCCCCGGCGGCGCCAACACCGTGCATTACGGCACCTCCGACACCCCGCTGAACTCGACGCAGGTGGCGACCTGGGCGACGTCGGTGTGGGGCCAGGCTTCCGCCGGCAACCTGATCCAGATCCCGTCGCTCGGCACCGGCGAGGCGATCGTGATCAATGACACCAACGTCAAGACGAACGGCCAGATCACGCTCAGCGACAACGATTTGTGCGGCATCTTCTCCGGGCTGATCACGGATTTCAGCCAGATCACCGACAGCAGCAAGGCGCCGGCCGCCGGGCAGTTCAAGTTCGTCTACCGCAGCGACAGCGCGGCGCCGACCTACATCATCACCGAACATCTGAGCGCGGTCTGCAACGCGGCGAACACCAAGGCGGGGGTTACGTTCTCCGCGGTGACGACGTTCTCCAGCCTGTTCACGTCGCTCGGCGGCATCAGCGCGGTTATTCCGAACTCGGTGGGCGAGTCGCTGAACAACGGCGTCGCGAACTACCTGGCCGGCCTGTCCGCCGGCGCGGTGCCGCAGGCGATCGGCTATGTTTCGCCTGACTGGACCTCGCTGACGCCGAATTCGCCGGAAGTGCTGTCGAACGGCCAGCCCAGCGAATTGCTGGTGGCGGCGCTGAAGAACGGCACGAAGGATTACCTGCCGACGACCATCAACGTGGTCAACGCCCTGGCGCACGTCACCAACGGCAGCAACCTGACGCCGCCGACCAACGCGGCGCAGGGCGCCAATCCGCTGCTTTGGGTGCCGACCATCAAGGTTGTCAGCACCGGGTATCCGATCGTCGGCTACGGCACCTTCGATCTGCCGCAGTGCTACAGCGATCCGCTCGTTTCGAAGGGCGTGCTGGCGTTCCTGAAGGCGCACTACACCAACGCGACCTACAAGGGCTTCCAGGCCAACAACGCGGAAGTGCCGATCGCCAAGACCGCGGCGGCCAACTTCCTGAAGGCGGTGACGAAGAACATCCTCGCCAACAAGAGCAGCTGGAACACCAACATCGGCAATCCGACCGCCTGCGCCGGCCTGCCCGGCCGCTAACACAGGCGCGTAACGAGACCGGCCGCCCGTCCCCCTGCCAGGGGGGCGGGCGGTTGCTTTTTTGGGGGGTCTGTTTTTTGCGGGTTTTGCGGGTGGTCCGGTTTGGGGGGCGGGGCGGGGCTGTCGGCGGGGGTTCCGCGCTGTCATAAAAACTTAATAATACAGTATATCGTCGTGGCTTCATTAATTCACTAACATTCCGGTGTCATATAGCGGCAATAGAATTTGTAGCCTGCCGCGTGCACACGGGAGAACAGCCAGATGACACGTAAAGCCTTGCTGCGGACATTGTCGTTCGCCGCCGTCGCCGCCGCGCAGGCGCCCGCCTTCGCAACCAACCCCCCCAACTCGGTTCAGGGCGGCGGCGCCACCGCCCCGCAAGGCGTCTATGTCGCCGAATTCTCGCTGTACAATGCCGGCACCGCCGGCGATCAGTTCTCGACCTTCTGGGGCTCCGGCTCCGGCGTCGGACAGCAGGCGTTCATCCAGGACGACCTGACCTGCGACATCAACAAGGTGACCGGCGCCAATGGCGGCCTGTGCAGCAATGCGCCCGGCGGCATCAACACGGTTCATTACGGCTCCTCCGACAATCCGCTGAACAGCACACAGATCGCCACCTGGGCGACCTCCAGCTTCGGCCAGAGCGCTGCCGGCAACCTGATCCAGCTGCCGGCGATCGGCACCGGCCCGGCCATCGTCGTCAACGATACGAACGTCACGAAGAACAATCAGCTGTTGCTGAGCGATAACGATCTTTGCGGCGTGTTCAGCGGCCTGATCACCGACTTCAACCAGATCACCGACAGCGGCAAGTTCAAGCCTGCGGCCGGGCAGTTCAAGCTGGTGTATCGCAGCGACGGATCCGGAACGACGTTCATCCTGACCAACCACCTGGCCGCCGTGTGCAACGCGGCGAATACCAAGGCCGGCGTGAAGTTCTCGGCGGTCACGACGTTCGCCAGCCTGTTCACGTCGCTCGGCGGCATCAGCAGCGTCATTCCGAATTCGGTGGGCGAATCGCTGAGCCAGGGCGTTGCCAACTACCTGGCCGGGCTGTCGAACGGGCCGGTGCCGCAGGGCATCGGGTATGTTTCGCCGGACTGGACCTCGCTGTCGCCGAATTCGGCGGCGCTGCTGTCGAACGGGCAGCATAGCCCGCTTCTGGTGGCCGGCGTTTATAACGGCACCAAGGCCTTCATTCCGACCACGAACAATATCAAGAGCGGGCTGGCGCACGCGACCGAAGGCACCAACCTGACGCCGCCGACCAACGCGAGCCAGGGCGCCAATCCGGCGCTTTGGATCCCGACGATCGCGAAAACCAGCGCGGGATACCCGATCGTCGGCTACAGCACGCTCGATATCGCGCAATGCTACCACGATCCGAAAATCACCAAGGCGGTGAAGGCGTTTCTGAAAGACCATTACACCAACGCTGCCTACTTCAAGATCCAGTCGGACAACGGCGAGGTCTCCGTGGTGAATAGTGGTGCCGCCAAGTTCCTGCTCACCATCAAGAAGGCGATCCTGGCCAATAAGCTGAACTGGAATACGGATATCGGTGACAAGACGGCGTGCAAGACGGTCGTCGGCCGGTAGGCGGGCAGGCGCGAAAAAGGCCAGGGGCTCTGCCCCTGGACCAAGCTGGGGCCAGTAGGCCCCAGACCCCCTTAATCTGTTCCGAGTCTGGCATTGACGCCGGGTCAATGGCCAGAGAAACAGGTCTGCGAGATTATTATAGAAGACTCCCGCCGCGCAGCGCTAACGACAGCGGCGGCACGCCGTCTTGGGTCCAGGGGGCAGAGCCCCCTGGTCGGCGAAGCCATTAAAACCCAACCCATTGATTTCTTTCTATAATCCTTATCTTCGCGCGTATGGGGCTCT
>JAATGE010000108.1 GCA_015654825.1 Rhodospirillales bacterium | reverse complement strand
CGTGCTTTCGTGGCGGGCCTGGAGCCGGAGCCTAAGCTGGGGGCGCGCATTCGTGCGGTGCTGCTCGGCTCGCTGGCATTTACCGGCCACGGGCATGCCACCGACAAGGCGGTGCTGCTGGGGCTTTCCGGCGCCGAGCCGGACACCGTGGACCCGGACGAGGCGGACCAGCTTATTGCGCAAGTGACCGAAACGCATCGGTTGCGGCTGCTGGGCGGGCATCACATCGCGTTCGACCCGGCGCGCGACCTGGTATTCGACCGCGAGGGTGTCGCGTTGCGCCATCCCAACACGTTGGCGTTCCTGGCGTTTGACGCGGAGGGCCAGGCGGTGGCGGCGGAGCGGTGGTGCAGCGTCGGGGGCGGCTTTGTGGCGCGTGAGGATGCGCTCGAAAGCGGCGTGGAGGCCGCGGCGCCGGCGGTGCCGCATGCGTTTCGCAGCGGCCGCGATTTGTTGGAAATCGGCGCGCGCACCGGGCTTTCGATCGCCGCCATCGTGCGCGCGAACGAGGTGGCGCTGCGGCCGGCCGACGCGCTGGAGGCGCATTTGCGGCGTGTGATCGAGGCGATGATGGCGTGCATCGATCGCGGGCTGGCCGCCGATGGGTGCCTGCCCGGCGGCCTGAAAGTGCGACGGCGGGCGGCGGGTTTGGCCAGTCGCCTGCGCCAGGACCGGTTGCGCAACGCCACTACGCCGACCGACACGATGGATGCCGTCAGCGTCTATGCGATCGCGGTGAACGAGGAGAATGCGGCGGGGGGGCGCGTGGTGACGGCCCCGACGAATGGTGCCGCCGGCGTGGTGCCGGCGGTGCTGCGCTACTATCGCGACATGGTGGCTGGCGCGACCGAGGCCGGGCTGCACGATTTTCTGCTGACCGCGACGGCGATCGGCGGGCTGTTCAAGCTGAATGCCTCGATCAGCGGCGCCGAGGTCGGGTGCCAGGGCGAGGTGGGGGTTGCCAGCGCCATGGCGGCGGCCGGGCTGGCCGCGGCGCTCGGTGGCAGCAACGCGCAGATCGAGAATGCGGCTGAGATCGGCATGGAACATCACCTTGGCATGACGTGCGATCCGATCGGCGGCCTGGTGCAGATACCGTGCATCGAGCGCAATGCGTTCGGTGCCGTAAAGGCTATTACGGCCGCCTCGTTGGCGCTGCATGGCGACGGGGTGCATCACGTGTCGCTCGATCAGGTGATTGCGACGATGCGGCAGACCGGGGCCGATATGCAGAGCAAATACAAGGAGACGAGCCTGGGCGGGCTCGCGGTGAATTTTCCGGAGTGTTAACAGGTGGCCGTGGTGCGGATTTCAGCTGTGGATTCCGCGAGCCCTTGAATCCTTGCATACAGATGGCCATGTCTTCATGAGGCGTTGAGAGCGATACGTAAATCCAGATCGCTGCAACCCACGCTTGTTTTTCCCTATCACTGTAACGAGTTTGTCCGCGACCGGCGCTTTATGGCGCCGGGGCGACTGGCGCCTTATGGCGCCGGGGCGACTGCGCAAACTTGGATCCGGGCGGGTTAGGCACGCGGACGTCGGCGCGGCTGTTTCGGCGCGACCAAATCAGAAGGAAATCTTGCAATGGACAAAGATAGAGTTATCGGCGCCGGCAAACAGGCAGCGGGATCCGTGAAGGAGACCGTCGGCAAGGTGGTTGGCGATCAGAAGCTGCAGGCCGAGGGAAAAGCCGAGAAGTTTGAAGGCAAGGTGCAGAACATTGTCGGCGGCGCCAAGGATGCGCTGCGCGAGTAGAGCGGCCGCAGCCCGACGGGAAACACTCCAGCTTTCATCATGCCGATGCAGCTATTTGTTTTGGCGAGCATTTTTATCAGCTGGGTGTGCGCAGGCCCACGGGCGATTCCGGTCAGGCTGATAATGCTCTAGCGAGCCGCCCGCCCTCCGATCCTGGCATGGTGCATCGTGATTGTTGCCGTACCCGTGGGGCACACCCGGACTTTCTTATCACGGACCAGCAACATAACGAGGTATCACCATGCGATATGAGACATTTGCGATTGCCGCGGCCTTTGCCATGAGCGCGATGGCGGCGGTGGCCCAAACGCCGGCGGGCGCTGACCCGGCAAGCGGCGCCCGACCTGGCCACGAGGTTGGCGTTGGCGACTCGCTGCCGCTGTCGAACTCGGCGAGCAACATCGTGCCTTCCGATACCCACTCCGCGATTGCGCCGACGCTGCCGCACGTGAAACTCGGTGCCGATGCGACGCCGCACGATTACCTGAGCGCTGCCCGCGCCTCGGTCGTCGCCGGACATACCGGGCGGGCGCAGCAATTGCTGGAAATGGCGGAAACACGGGCGTTGGATCGGTCCGTGCCACAGGGTAGCAACAATGTGCCGAGCGATAGCCCGTTGATCGGGCAGATCCGCGATGCCCGGCATGCGCTGGGTGGCGGGAACCGGACGCATGCGGTGCAGATCATTGATTTGGCTTTGGCTGGGTAAGGAAGAAAGGCCAGGGGGCGCTGCCCCCTGGACCACCGTCACGCGAGAGCATGCTTTGCACGACGGCGTGCCGCCGCACCGGCGTCACGACGACGAACTCTCGGCCCACGTCGCCACGCGACAACGGACGGCGGGGTCCGGGGGAAGCCTTCCCCGCGGCGGGAGCGCGAGGGCAGAGCCCTCGCAAGGATCAATTTCCGAACACGTCCTGGTGATAAAGCCCGGTCTGAATGAGCGATTCGAGCCACGCCGAGGCCGCCTCGTGATCGAGGTTTTGTTTCTTCTGGCAGATCTCGATGAGCGCCGCCCGCACCGCCGGGGCCATGAAGCGGCCGTCGCCGCAGACGTAGATCGGGGCGCCTTCTTCGAGGGCGTCCCAGACCGCGTCCGCGGCGTGGCGGAGGGCGTCCTGCACGAAACGATGCGGATGGTCGTGCTGGCTCGAAAATGCCAGGTGCAGGTCGGCAATGCCGTCATGCGCCCATTGTTGCATTTCTTCGCGGTAGAACCAGTCGTGGTCCGGATGGCGGCAGCCGAAGAACAGCAGGCTTTTTCCGACCGTTTCGCCGGCGCGATGCTGGGCGGCGCGCTCGCGTAAAAAGCCGCGCAGGGGGGCGATGCCGGTGCCGGGGCCGACCAGGATCATCGGCAGGCGGTGGTCCTGCGGCGGGGCGAAAATCGGGTTGGGGCGACGGATATAGCCGAGCACGATGTCGCCGGGGGCGACATTCATCAGGTAGGAACTGGCAAAACCGCGATATTGGCCGATGCCGGACCAGGCCGGGGCGTCGAGCGTGCCGACCGTGAGTGTTACTTCGCAAGGCGTATCGAGCGGTGTCGAGGAGATGGAGTAGAAACGCGGGCGGATCGCTGCACAAAGCTCAAGCAGGCCCACGATGCCGAGATGGATGTCGCGATAGGTGCGCAACAGATCGACGACGGTGGTGCGTTTTTCGGCGACCTGTTGCTGGAACGCGGCGCGGGCCGCGTCGGTGTCCTCCACCAGGGCGGCGAGGGCCGCGCGGGTGGCGTCGGCGGTGGCGGCGGCGAGCAGGGCGCGGATGTCGTTGCGGGCGGCGGGGTCCTGCAGCTCGACGAAGTCGGTCAGCAACTGGCGCGCGGTGACCGGTGCGCCGATCGGCAGATGGCGCAGGCGGGCGCCCTGGCCTTGCAGCACCAGCACCGCATCGGGCGCCAGGTTCAGCCGTTGCAGAACGGCATCGACAAGCTCCGGACGGTTGCGGGCGTACACCGCGATGTGGTCGCCGGCGGCGTAACGTACGCCCTCCGGCAGCCGCAGCAGAATGTGGCGGGTCGAGGCGCGCGGCGCTTCCTTGGCGTGGTCCCAGAGGCCGGTGGGATCGCGCACCAGTTCGTCGTTGCGCAATACCTCCAGCGCCATGGCCTGGTCCGGCATGGCGCGGGCGCGCATCTTTGTGCTGTCCACGATCTCGGCGGTCAATTTGGCGCCGGTGACCTGGGTGGCGTCGCCGAGCGCGGCCCAGAAAATCTTCAGCCAGGCGTCGAGCGCGCCATCGAAATCGCGGTCGGCGTCGGCCTCGCCGCGCGGAACGATCGCGTGGGCGCCGGTGGCGGCGATGGCGGCTTCGACCAGCCTTGGAAACGCCTGGTAGGTTTCGCGCCATTGCGTGTTGCCGCAGCCCATGACGGCGTAACGCAGATCGGGGCGTTTCTGGTCGGACAGTACGCCGGCCGAAATCGCTTCCTCCAGCTTGCCGGCATTGTCAGGCGCGCGGCCATTGTAGGTGGAGGTCACCACGACCAGCAGGCCGCTATCGGGAAAGCCCTCGGCGGCATCGTCGAGCGCGCCTTGCACGACGTTGAATCCGCCGGCGGAGGCGCGTTCGGCGATCTGTTCGGCGACGTCGCGGCAGGTGCCAAGGCTGGTGCCGGCGAGGATGGTCAGCAACTGGCCTTCGCCCTGCACCTGCGACCGTTCGGGTTTCGCGCCGCCGGTGCCGGACATTGCGGCGGCGGGCTGGGTTGGCACATGGATGCGTTCATGCGGCCGGCGGCGGCGTACGCGGATGCGGAAATCGTCGGGTTTCAGCGTCAGCGTTTCCTTGACGGAAAGCTTGTAGTCCTCGGCGTCATACAGCGCGAAATTGCGGAATATCATGGCCAGCGCGAGTTTTGCTTCGATCAGCGCGAATTGGCGGCCGATGCAGGCGCGCACGCCGTTGCCGAACGGTTTGTAGGCGTTCGGATCCATTGCCGCCTCGCGCTCCGGCAGGAAGCGGTCGATGTCGAACGCGTTCGGGTTCTCCCACGCCTTGGGGTCGCGATGCAGCGCCAGGATCAGCAGCTGTACCGGGTAGTTCCTGGCGATCCTGTAGGCGCCGCCTATTTCGGTGTCTTCGTAGGCGCCGAGCGTAATGGCCGGCGCGGTCGGCCACAGGCGCAGCGTTTCTTTCATGATGCGGTCGATGATGGTGAGCTCGCCCATCATCGCGTAGGTCGGCTCGGGGGCGTCGCCGAATACCCGATCGACCTCGGCATAGGCTTGCGCAAGCACCGCCGGATGGCGCACCAGCAGATACAGCGCGAAGCTCAGCAGGCCGCTGGTCGTTTCGTGGCCGGCAATCAGGAACGTGATTACCTGATAGCGGATGTTGACGTCCTCCAGCCGCGTCTTCGTCTCCGGATCGACGGCGGTCAGCATCAGATTGAGCAGGTCGTTGCCGTCGGTGGGGTGGCGCTTGCGTTCCGCAATCACATCGTCGACCAGCTTGAACATGGCGGCGATGTCGTCCTGGTAGCGGGCCTCGCGGGCGCGGTTGGGCAAGTGCTTCATGAAGGGCAGGCGCGTCAGGCTGGCCATCGCTTCACCGAGGCCGCGGCCCATGCTTTCGAGGAATGGGTGCAGCCGCTCGCTGCCGAAGGAATTGAACCTGTAGCCGAAACCGGCCAGCGAAATCGTGTCCAGGGTGAGGCGCGTCATGTCGTCGGCGACCCACAGATCCTGGCCTTCGCGCATGCGCCATTTCGCTACCAGCTGGTCGGCGACCTCCAGCATCATGGGGAAATAGCCGCGCATGGCACGCGCTGAAAAGGCCGGCATCAGCACGCGGTGTGCCTTGGCCCAGTTTGGTTCGTCGCCATGCGCGGTGAACAGGCCGTCGCCGGAGAAATCCCGTACTTTTCCGAGGCCGGCGCCAATTACCTTGCGGAACCGCTTTTCGTCGCAGAGCTCCGCGGCCAATGCCGCGGAGTAGACAAAAATCCCGATGCGGCCGCCGAAATCCATCTGGAAAATGCCGTCGTGATGCGCCTGACTGACGGCCAGCAAATGCTGCATGAATTTTCCGCGCGGCACCTGGTGGAGGTTGCCGATGACGGGCAGCCGGGACGGCATGGGAATTTGGTTCATTAGGTTCTGCCACCAATTAACAAAAGTTTTTGCTTCTTTTTTCAAAAAAAAGTTCTTTTTTGAAAAAAAGAACCAAAAAACTTTTGTATATTTTCGTTATGCGCGGGCTCTCTTCTTCTCACGTAACGAAACTACGGCGCTGTCGGTCGGCGGCGGGGCGGCGGCGGGGGCGGCGAAGGCGTCAGCCAGTTCCTTGAAGGATACCGCGAGATAGTCGGCCAGGACGTCGATGTCCGGCACCGCGCGGCGATCGGCCGTCAGGCCGAAATCCAGATTGTCCACGTAGCTCTGCACGGTCAGGTTCAGCGCAATGCCGTGCGCCGGGATCGATACGGGGTACAATGCGGTCACCTTTGCCTCGGCGCAGAATAGCGGCACCGGGGGGCCGGGCACGTTGGAAATCACTACGTTGCACGGAGGATTCACCCAGTTGGCGATACCGGAACGTCCGTATAGACGCGACAGCACGCTCAGCACCACCGGGGCGCCGACGAACGAGAAATCGCTGGGCATCGCGCCCTTCACGTCGCCGGCCAGGCGTTTGGAGTTCTTGCTGCTGTCGACAATGGCTTTCAGGCGGGCCGCAGGATCGGCGACATTGGTCGCGAGCGAGCACAGCATGCCGGTCACCTGGTTGGACATGTCGGTGTTGCCGAGCTCGCGCAATGAAATCGGCACGAACGCGACCAGCGGGCGGCGGGGTAACGATTTGCGGTCCTGCAGATATCGGCGCAGCGCGCCGGCACAGACCGCCATGACGATATCGTTCAGCTTGGCGCCGGCGGCCTTGGCCAGGCGCCGCGCCGGTGCCAGCGGCAGGCTGCGGGCGGCGTAGCTGCGCTCGCCGGTGATCTGCACGTTCAGCACGGTGCGCGGCGCGATCAGGGGCGGCAGTTTCGGCAAGTCGGCGCGCGACAGCAGGTCGGTGAGCTTGG
>JAATGE010000299.1 GCA_015654825.1 Rhodospirillales bacterium | reverse complement strand
CCGCGTCGAACAGGCGATTGGCAAACTCAAGCGGTTCAAACGCGTCGCCATGCGGTGCGAAAAGACCGACATCAGCTATTCAGCCATTATCGGTTTTGCGTGCGGCCTGATGCTGGTTAAATCCGTCCACACGGCCTAGTCTCCAGACCCCGAGTCCATATATTATGGGAATCTGGGGCCTAAGGCCCCAGCGGGTCCAGGGCAGAGCCCTGGCCTTCCTACTGCCGGAAAAGCATTGCAATCCGGCGTTCGGCGTGCGACGGTCCAGCGGTTTGCGTATCTGGTAGCAGAATCTGCTACGCATCTCGCCGACGGGCGGGCGGCTACCGGCGGGAAATAACAGGGAGAACAATCCATGAATGAGATGTCGCCGACCACGGGGCTCTTCTGGAGCAAGACCGCCGAGAAATGTCCCTTTCCGATCCCCATGGGGTGGTTCTTCGTGGACTATTCGGAGAACATCAAGCCCGGTGAACACCGCAACATTTTCATGCTGGATCAGGAGTGGGTGTTCTTCCGCACTGCGGGCGGCAAGCCCGGGATGAGCGATCCGTTCTGCCCGCATCTGGGCGCGCATATCGGCCATGGCGGCAAGGTAGTTGGGGAAACGATTCGCTGCCCGTTCCATCACTGGGGCTACAACCCTGAAGGTTGGTGCACCAGCATTCCGTACGCGACAGAAATGCCGCCGATCACCAAACGCCAACCGATACTGCGCACGTTGCCACTGGTGGAGAAATGGGGACTGATTTTTGCCTGGTACCATCCGCATGCCGAGCCGCCGAAGTGGGAATTGCCGAGCATTCCCGAATTGGAAAGCGATGAATACGTAAAGCCGATGCGGCGCAGCTGGCCAATCGGCACCGCGATCCAGGAGCTCGCGGAAAACGGCGTGGATTATCCGCATCTGAAGTTCCTGCATGGTGCTTCCGAAATGCCGACCGGCCAGTACCGGGTCGATGGGCCCGATGCGTATGTTGATATCGGCAACGGTTATACGGTGGGCCATCAGCAGGGGCCGGGCCTGGCGATCTTCCGGTTCAATGCGCAGGGCATTACCAGCACGATGATCAGCTACACCGTGCCGATTACGCTCGAGAAGTCGCAGATGAACATGAGCTTTACCCACAAGCGCTATCCGGAGGGGACCAAGGAGGCGCAGGTTGCCAAGCATCTCGTGGATCACATGATCGGCGAGGCGGATGGTGAGGAGTCAGCCGGGTTCGAATCCGTGGATCTGATCGTGTGGAACAACAAAAAGTATAGGCAGAAGCCTATTCTGTGTGACGGTGACGGGCCCATCTTGAAATACCGGCAGTGGTTCAGACAGTTTTACGTGGACTACGATCCGGCGAAGATCTAAATCGGCGTACGGCGCGGGGGCGCGGCCAGGGGGGACGGTCCTCCCTGGCCCGGCGCGCGACCTGGATGTCATTTCCCGGTCCATACCGGCGCACGTTTTTGCCGGAACGCGGCAAAACCCTCCTTGGCGTCTTCCGTGGCGGCCATCATGGGTAGCATCAGTTCGGCAAATTCCCAGGCTTGGCGTATTGTCATATCGCGCATGGCGTGCAGTCCATGCTTGCCAAGGCGCTGGGCGGTTGGCGACGCGCTTGCTATACCCTCGAGCAAACGGTCGAGAGCCACGTCTAGTTCGGATGCGGGAACGGCTTCGTTGATCAGGCCAAGGATCGCTGCTTCGGAAGCGGTTATGAGGCTGCCGGTCATGCACATTTGCATCAGGCGACGTGGTGGAACGATGCGCATTAGATATGGCATGATCATCATCGGGAACAGTCCGATTTTCACTTCCGGCACACCGAAACGGGCATGATCGGCGGCGATGGCCAGGTCGCAGGCGCACACCAGGCCGAGGCCTCCAGCCAGTGCGTGGCCGTTGATGCGGGCGATGACCGGCAATTCGCATTCCTCGATCAGCTTGAAAAGGTCGATGACAAAATTACGTGGGCGGGCGGGGTCCACCGAAAACGGCGCGTCGGCATCGGCGGCAGAAAGATCGCCCCCGGCACAGAACGCGCGGTCGCCGGCGCCGGTGAGCACGATGGCGCGAATTTCGGACGATGCCTGCGCCTGACGAACGCCCGCCGCTATGAGGTTGATTACGTTCTCGTTGAACGCGTTGCGCAGGGCAGGGCGATTGATAACGAGGTACAACGATGGTCCGCGGGCCTCGATTAGAACTTCCTGCATGGCCTGTGCTCCCGGGTAGTGGCGCGGCCGCATGGCGCGGGCACGAGCCGACAATTGCCGATGTCTGCTTGCCAAGCAATGTGTTTGCAGTAGAGTCGGCCAGCAAGAAGCGGCTGTGCCACCCGTTGGAAAATCAACGTGGCGGCAAACGACCGTGCCGGTGCGCCAGCGTGGAGCGGCGCGCAAGGGAGGGGTGAATGGCGGGCGTTCTGCAGGGCGTAAGGGTGATCGATCTGTCCTGGGGCATTGCCGGACCAATGGCGACAATGCTGATGGCGGATCACGGCGCAGATGTCGTCAAAGTGGAGCCGCCGGGGGGCGATCCGTTTCGTTCGTTGCAGGGATATAAGGTTTGGCAACGCGGCAAACGCAGCGCTGTGCTCGATTTGAAAGCGACTGACGGTCGCGACGATCTATTGCGGCTGCTGGCGGATACGGACGTGCTGGTGGAGAGTTTCGAGCAGGGAACAATGGAGCGTCTTGGACTGGATGTTGGGCAAGTCCTGGCGCGTTTTCCGCGTCTGATTGTCGTTTCGATTACTCCGTATGGGCGCCAGGGGCGGCATGCGGGGCGGCCGGGATATGACGCGCTCGTGGCGGCGCGCGTCGGTCTGCACTGGGAGCAACGTGGCTGGCCGGAAGGCGCGATTAACCACATGCTCGGGCGACCCGATCCGTTCGAGGATATCGAGATACCGTATGACTGGGTGCAGGGACCAGCGCGGCCGGGGCCGGTTTTTCCGGCATCGCATTGGCCGAGCCTGGGAGCTGCCTTTTTGGCCTCGATGGGAATTTCGGCGGCGTTGCTGGCGCGCGAGCAGACCGGGCGGGGACAGTGGGTAGAAACGTCGCTGATGCAGGGGGCGATGGCCGGTGCCGGCGGCGTATGGCAGCGCATGGAGAATCCCGATGTTGAGGGATTCGATACGTGGATTCTCGGCAGCCGTTCACCGAAAGGTCATTTTGAGTGCAGCGATGGTCGGTGGGTGCACAACTGGGTACCCAACCCGCGGTTCATTCTGCAAGCATCCGAGGGCGACGTGCTGAACGCAACGCCCGATCTGACGGTGCAGAACGATCCGGACCGGTTTGGTATCGGCTCGGAGGAGCTGCTGGTGATGGCGCATTACCAGCCGATCCTGGCCGAGCGCGTGAATAAGTTTCCATGCGACACCTGGGTGGGGGCAGCGGCGATTGCGGAAATGACGATGCAGGAAGCGCGACCCGTGGAGGTGGCACTGACCGATCCGCTGATGCTTGCCGATGGTTGCGTAACGGAGATCGAGGATCCGGAGTGGGGGCCGATACGGCAGGTCGGGACTACCTATTCGCTATCGGCGTGCCTGCCCGGACCATTTCGCCCGGCCGCCCCGATTGGCGCGCATACGCAGGAGGTGGTGGCGGAGGCGCGCCACCGGGTGCCTTTGGCGCCGGTCTTGGTGCAAGCACATGGTGAGCCGGCAACGGGACCGGCCCCGCTGGCCGGGGTGCGTGTGTTGGATCTGGGGCTGGCGATCGCCGGGCCATTCGGGACGCAGCAGCTGGCCGATCTGGGCGCGGAAGTCATCAAGGTCAATGCGCTATGGGACCATTATTGGCACCGGACGCACATCGCCTACATGGCGAACCGCGGAAAGCGCAGTATAGCGCTTAATCTGAAACATCCGACGGCGCGCGAAATTCTGTTGGATTTGGTGAAGACGGCCGACGTGGTGCAACACAATATGCGTTATGACGCAGCGGAACGGCTCGGCGTTGACTATGAGAGCCTCAAAAAGCTGAAGCCCGACCTGATTTACTGCCATACGCGTGGGCATGAGCGGGGGCCGCGCGAGGGGTTGCCGGGCAATGATCAGACGGGGGCGTGCCTGGCCGGCGTGCAGCACGAAGATGGCGGGATGGCGAATGGCGGCAAGCCGATGTGGAGTTTCTCGTCATTTGGCGATACCGGGAACGGGTATCTTTCGGCGATCGGGATCGTTCAGGCGCTGTATCATCGAAAACGCACCGGCGTCGGACAGTTCGTCGATACCGCCATCGTAAATGCGTGTTTGCTGAATACGTCGGGCGTCGTGGCGCGGCCGGATGGTACCGGGTGGAATCGTCCGCGACTGGACGTGACGCAGACCGGATTCAACGCCGGCTGCCGGCTGTATGAGACGCGTGACGATTGGATATGCGTCGTGTGCGCGGCGGAGGCGCACTGGGATGCGCTCCTGGTCGCGTTGGAGCTGCCGGAATTGGCGGCAATCTATGCCGATGAGGCGGCGCGACGCGCTAACGATGCAGCGTTGACACAGGCGCTCGCGCGGCGGTTCGGCGACAAATCAGCAGCGGAATGGATGGCGCTGCTGGATGCGGCCGGTGTGCCGGCGGAAATCTCGTCGGCGACGTTCTCGCGCGGTGTGTTCGACGACGAGGAGCTGCGTGCGCGGCAATGGACGGTTTCGTACGATCATCCGGTGGTTGGAAAGCTCGAACAAATCGGATTGCTCTATTCGCTGTCCGAGACACCTGGGGTGATCACGGGTGGTCCGTTGATGGTGGGCGATCAGACGGAGGCTATTCTCGGCGAGCTGGGCTACGGAAACGACAAGATTGAAGCGCTGCTGACGCAGGGAGTG
>JAATGE010000633.1 GCA_015654825.1 Rhodospirillales bacterium | reverse complement strand
GGGCAGAGCCTTGGCCTTCACTTTTCGAATCAAACCTTCAGCTTCTTGCTGCCAGAGCTCACATTTCCTTATGTTCGCGCTTATGGGGCAAAGCCCCTGGCCTTACTTGTTTTGTGCTTCGGCCGTCTCATCGAACAGCAGCAGGCGCCCCGCGTTGGCGACACCCAAAAACGTCGACAAATTGTGCATCAGCGCCGCGATGACCGCGCCCCCAGCCCCCAGCAACCCGGTCGCGGACATGGCCATCATCACCAGTGTCCAGCCCAGGCCCATGCCGACATTGACCTGGATGGTGCGGCGGCAGCGGCGGCTGAGGCGGATGGCGGTGGGGAGGCGGCGCAGGTCGCTCGACATCAGCACCAGGTCGGCGGAGGCGAGGGCCACGTCGGTGCCCTGCGCGCCCATGGCGATGCCGACGGCGCCGGCTTTGAGAGCCAGGGCGTCGTTGATGCCGTCGCCGACGACGAGGGGGCGGTAACCGGCGCGGGCTTCGGCCAGCACCTGGTTCATTTTTTCCTGGGGCAGGGCCTCGGCGCGGATTTCGGTAATGCCGAGGGCGGCGGCGATGCGGGTGGCGACTGGCAGGCGGTCGCCAGTCAGCAGCATTTGGCGGCCCAGGCCGAGGTGGCGGAGGCCCGCGAGGGCAGCGGCGGCTTCGCGGCGCGGCTCGTCGGCGAACAGCAGCCAGCCGAGGAATTTGTCGCCGCGCGACACGCCGGCGATGGGGCCGTCATGGTCCGGTGTTGCGGTGGTCTTGACGGCGAGTTTTTCGAACAGGTCGGGGCGGCCGTAGGCGCAGATCTGGCCATTGACGTGGCGGACAACGCCGAAACCGCCGGCCTCGCGGGCGTCGTCCACCGGCAGCGCCGCGAGTGTGCCGAGCGCGCGCACCGCGGCGCGGCTGACCGGGTGGGAGCTGGCGGCGCCGAGGCAGGCGGCGAGCTGGCGCACATCGTCGGGCTCGACACCTTGCGTTGCTTCGACGGAGGTGAGCGTCAGTTCGCCGGTCGTCAGCGTGCCGGTCTTGTCGAACACCACGCTGGAGACATCGGCGAGATTCTCCAGGAACGCGGTGCCCTTGATCAGAATGCCGTGCCGCCCGGCGACCGCTATTCCCGCGATCGCCGTCGCGGGCGCCGCCAGCACCAGCGCGCACGGACAGGCGGAGACCAGCACCGCCAGCGTCGCCGCGGTATTGCCGCTGGCGAACCAGGTGCCCCCGGCGACCATCAGCACCAGCACCATATATTGACCAGCGTATCGTTCCAGCAGCCGCGTCACCGGCGGCTTCGCCTTCTCCGCGTCCCGCATCAGCGCAATGATCTTGCCCAGCGTGGTTTCGGCACCGATGCTTTGCACCTCGACCACCAGGTGGCCGTCGGTATCGATCGACCCGGCCAGCACGCGCGCGCCGGGCCCGATATCGACCGGCACGGACTCGCCCGTGAGGCTCGCCATATCGAGGCTCGCGGTACCCTCGCGCACGCATCCGTCGGCAGGCACGCGATCACCGGCGCGCAATTCGATCAGGTCGCCTGGCCGCAGCGAAGCGGTGGGAACAGTTTCCACCGTACCATCGCCGCGCAGCCGGCGCGCGGTCGTTTCGGCCAGGCGCGAGAGCGCATTGATCGCTTCCCGCGAGCCCAGCAGGCTGCGCTCCTCCAGCACATGGCCAAGGATCATCACAATCGGCAGCACAGCCGCCGTCATCAGGTCCCCGGCGGCCCACGCGCCCACCAGCGCGAGCGCAATGAGCCGATCGGTAATACCGTGCAGGCTGGGATGCCGCAGGCTTTGCCACGCCGCCGCCAGCACCGGCAGGCTGACCAGTATGGCGGCGCCCCCCGCCACCAGCGTTGCCAATGCCGATTGCTCCGGGAATACCCAGGTCCAGACAAGCGAAAGCACCAGCAGCCCGGCCGCCAGCATGGCCAGCGTCAGCCGCACCGCCAGCAGCAGCCGCTCCGCCTGCGCAAGCAGGCCCGGCCCCCGGCGCGCGGCGACGGGCAGGGCAGGGGCGTCCAGCGTCGTAACACTCATGCTAATTCGCTCCCGGCAGGATAACGCGGCCGACGCTTTTCGGATCGATGGCGCTGGTGCTGGCAGCCTGGCTCATGATGACACCGATCCGATCTCGATACAGTTGGTCCAGCATGCTCGGCCTTGTGGCGGGGTCCATTTTTGCCTCCAGCGCCGTAATGGCCGCGGTGCTGGAACGCGCCTGCGCCAGCCGCTCCTCGGCGGCCGCGCGGGCGCCGGTCAGCAGATTGTCACGGTCGCGGTCGGATTGCTGGCGCGTGCGCTCCGCCTCGGTGCGCGCCGTCGCCATGCCCTGCTCGGCGCGCTGCGTCGCATCCAGAACCGCATCGAAACTGGTTTTCGCGCTCGGCGGCAGCAGCGCCGTCACGTCGGCGCGCGTCACCTCCACGCCGAGGCCGGCACCCTCCGCCGTCAGCGTTTGCAACTGACGGTTCATGGCGGAAACCAGATTGCCACGCACCTCGTTGCGCGCCGCCTGCGCCGCCGGATCGGCCGCGCGCTCCGGCCGCACCGCCATGAAATCGTCCAGCTGACGCGCGGCCGCAACCTGCACCGCGGCGTTCAGGAACATCCGGCGCAGGGCAGGGGCCACGTGATCCGCGGCCAGGTAGTAGGTAGCCGCATCGACAATGCGCCAGGTAATGCCGGCATCCAGCAGAACCACGCCGCCATCGCCGGTCAGATACAGCCCGGCATCCTCCGGCACGTCATCGGGGATCGTTACATCGTCGACAATGCCGGTGACGCGCGCGGTGCCGGCACGGATTTTCATCGCCATCTGCCGCTCGGCGCTGGGCAGTTTCACCACCGTTTCGATCGGCCGCGGCCACGCCTAAAGCAGGCCGGATTGCTGCACGGCAACTACGCGGCCGAAACGCAATACGACGGCCTGGGTGCCGGGGGGTATGGGGCGGACGTTGGCGGTCAGCCAGGCCAGCGCCAAAAGAACAGTGAAGGCGCGAAGCGCTAAAAAAGCTATCGCGACAGATTGTGTAAGTGGCCCTTCCGGCGGACCAGGGGGCTCTGCCCCCTGGACCCCCGTCGGCGTGCCGCCGCTGTCGTTAGCGCTGCGCGGCGGGAGGCTCCCCCCGATAATGGGGGTCTGGGGCCTCAGGCCCCGTCGTGCGAGAGCACGCTGCACGTGACGGGTCCAGGGCAGAGCCCTGGCCTTACTTCTTTGCATCTGTAGGCGGCCCCTGCACCAGCACATTAAACGGCGCCGCATCCGTGCGCAGCACCAGCCTGGTATTCGGCCCCACCATGTTCGCCAGCGTATCGAGCGACCGCAGCATCATATAAAGCTGCGGATCGCCATTATACGCGCTCGCCTGAATTTCCGCCGCCTGCTTGCGGCTCGCCGCCTCGATCTGCGCCGCCTGCGTCTGCGCGCCCGCCACCATAATCCGGCTGTCCCGCGCCGCCTCCGCGCGGATCTGCGCCGCCTCGCGCAGCCCGTCCGCCGTGCGCAGCGCCGCCACCGTTTCGCGCTCGCTGCGCATGCGCGCCACCGTCGCCTCCAGCGTCGTCTCCGGCAGGCTCAGCCGCTCGATGCCGACCTGCCGCACCACGATGCCATAAGTCTGCCGCACCTGCCGCTCCAGCTGCGCCTGCAATTTCGCCTCGAATTCCGCCAGATGCACGCGCCGCGGATCGGTATTCACCAGGTCCGCCAGATCGAACGCGCTCGCCGTCACCTGCAGCGCGGAGCCCGCAAAACTGCGCAACTGCCGCGCCGCCTCATCAGGATCGTTGCGCACCGCGCGAACGAATTGCTGAATGTCGGCCGGCTCATCCGGCACCTGCCACGCAACAAATGCCTGCACCAGAATGCGCAGCCCGTCCTTGGTGCCGACATCCTGCAAACCGGAGGAGGTAGTGCGCAGCCGCAGATCGACCGGCAACGCGCTTTCCACCGGTGCCGGTATTTTCCACGCCAGGCCCGGTTCGGTCAGCACCCGCACCGGCTTGCCGAATGCCGTAATGACAACAGCGGTCCCGGCGCTGACCATGACGGCACTCGCGGCCAGCACGGCGGCCACGACCACCAGCGTCGCGACCCCGAAACGCAACGCGATGCGCGCGCGGCTCGCCGGCGGCCCGCCGGCCTCCTCGTCGTGATGATGGTGGCCGAACGCAAAATGATCGTGCCCGTCCTCGTGGGAATGCCCATGGGAATGATCATGGCCGGCGTGGTCATGGGTATCCATTCACTCTTCCTTAACGGGGCCGGCGCCGGGGATCAGCGGGCGCAGATCCAGCACCGGTGCTTCGGGTGCGCTCAGGCGGTGGTCGATGATGGTTTTCGGTGCCTTGCCGAGCGCCGATGTCAGTGCTGCAAAATAACGTTCCAGCAGAAAACTGCGCCCCCCGGCGCTAGCCGCTTCCTGGTCGGCGGAAAACCGCAAATGGGCGGTCTTCGCCGCCGCCACCGTTTCGGCCGCGTCGGCCGTCGCATTGGCGGTCTGATCGAACGCGTATTGGCGCGACTGCGCGTGCACGGTCGCCGCGGCCCCACGCTCCACCGCGACGCTGGTATGCGCCGCGATTTCGGCCGCCCGCACATTGTGGTAGGCGTCCGCCGCACCTGCCGGCGGATGCACCGCCTCGATCACCACCGCCACCGCATCGAGCCCGCTCGCCGCCCGGTCGAGCGACGCCTGCAGATGGCCGCGCAAATTCTCCGCCATCGCGGCGCGATCCGCGCCCAACACCTGGTCCAGCGTCCGGCTGACGAAATAATCCGCCACGGCCCGCCCCGCGGCGCTGCGCACCAGTGCCTCGGGCGAAACGGTGGCGTAGGCCGCACGCAGGGCCGCCTCGTCGCCCAATCCAATGCGATAGAGAATCCGCAGATCGGCGCTGACACTCTGAAAACTCTGGCGGTTGTTGGCAGCGCTCGCGATCAGCAGCGCCACCTCCTCAGGGTGCGCCTGCTCCCACAACCGATTAGACGACGCGGGCGCCGGATCCTCGGCCCCGGTATGCTCGATCGGCCCCGCGGTCCCCGCCAGCCCAATTTCGTGCACCGGCCCGAATTCCAGCGTCCGCGTCGTGCCCAGCGGCCACGGCAAGCCGAGGTACAATCCCGGATGCAGCACGCCCACCGGCGCGCCGAACCGCTCGTACACCGCGCGCTGATCCAGCTTCACCAGCGTAACCCCGGAAAGCCCCCAGGCCAGCAGCAGGAAAAAGCCCAGCATCGGCAGCGCCGCGGCGCGCACATAGGCAAGCGCCCACGACCGCGAAAAATCGATGCCCAGATGCTGGCGCAGCGGCGCGCCAATGCCCCCCTCGACGGCGGCACCGGCGGTCACCACGCGCGCAATCAGCGACTGCACCGCGGCGCGCGCCGTCTCCGGCGCCGGCGGCGGCAGGAACAACCGCCCAAGCGCCCGCACCGACAGCTCCAGCCCGGTCGCCGCAATCAGCAGCGCGAGCAACGTGCCGAGCGTTGCTGTCGCCGGCAGGCCAAGGTTGGAAGCGATTTCCAGCAACCCCGCCGCGAACGAGACCGCGGTGGCCAGGAACGCCAGCGCGCGCAGCGCGGCGGCTTCCGGCAGCGTGCGCGCGGGCACCGCGGCCAGGTTGCGCTCGGTAATAAGCAGCAGGAAGGAAACCGCGATGGCAAAACCGCCCAGCGCAAAACCGGTCTGCGGCTCGACCGCGGGCGACAGCGGCCACGGCCGCAGCAACCAGGCCAGCGCCGCGGCCGGCAATGCCACCCCCGGCACCATGACCGCTTGCGGTATCCGCGCGGCACGGCCGACGCGCGGCGCCAGGTCCGGCAGCAGACTGGCCTCGTAGCGCGCACGTGCCAGCAGCAACGTCGCGAGCGAGCCCGCCAGGCACAGCAGCAGCGCCGCCAGAGGCAGCGTGAACACGCCGGAGCGCAGCAATTCGGCGTGCAGCGCACCGCCGGTCAGCGTGGCGGGCGCCGCCAATGCCAGCGCCAGCACCGCGCAAAGGGCACCGGCGGAAAACGTCAAACGTCGCGTCAGCCGCACCGCCTCCGCTGCCAGTGTCGGCGGCGGCAGGGCGGGGGAGGTGGGTTCAGCGCTCATGCACCGGTTTCAAATGAGAACGGCCCCGCTTGGGCGAGGCCGTGCTTATGCCAGAGCCGGGCCGGGGATGCACCCCGGCCCGAACACCGCGACTACTAAAAGCGGCAGGCGATCTTGCGCGGGCTGAGGTCGATCCGGCAGTGGCCGGCCAGCGACGCGCTGATCGTGTAGATCGAAGCATTGTAGGCCGTGACGTTGCCGGTCGGCTTGTCCAGCACCGCCTCGAACAGCGCAAAGCCGAACTCGTCGTGCGAGTAGGTGTTCGACAGCGACCCGGTGGTGCCGCCGGTGGCCTGCACCGTGTACGGGAAGCGCAACTGGCCGAACGGTGGCTGGTTGGTATTGCCGGGCGGCACCAGGCCGGTATTGCAGTCAGCGTCCAGCAGGCTGCCGCCGGTGCCGACCACCAGCTGCGGCGCGAAGCTCTTGTTCAGCACCTTGCGCGGCGGGAAGTTCACATACTGGAACTGATGGATATGGCCGGAAAGGAACAGGCCGATGCTGTCCGGCACGCCGTCCTTGAACGCGCTGGCGGTGTAGCCGGTGCCGCCGTTGAACACGCTCTGCTCGGTCCAGTCGCCGCCATTGTTGCTCTGGCCGTTCGGCCCGGTCGCGCAGCCGGTCGGCGCCGTGCCGTAGGACAGGCCGAAGGTCGGCTTGTGGGTGGCGAAGATGTTCTGCGCCGCGGGCGCCGCCGCCTTCACCGCCGCCAGCAGGTTGCTGAGGTCGATGTCGTAATTCGCCGCCATGTTGGTGTCGACGGCGCTGTCGTTGGCAAAGCTGCTGTCGTGAACCAGGATGTTCACGTTATTCGCCGGCACGACGTAGCTCGCCTCGAAGTCGCCGTTATAGGTCGCGGTGTTGCTGCCGGGGGCCGGATAGGTGTTGGTCTTCGGGCAGACGACGTTGTTGTAGTTGTACGGATACGGATCCAGCGTCGCGAACCAGCCGCGGGCGCCGCGGCCGCAGCTTTCATGGTTGCCGCGCACCATGATCCACGGCGCCGCCGCCAGCAGCGTCTTCGCCGGGAAGAACACGTCGGCGTTCCAGCTGTCGAACGTGTCGCCCCAGGTCTCATAGTTCGGGCTGGAAGGCGTGTTGCAGCCGGGGAAGGTTTCGCTGCCGTTGGTCAGGCAGTTGGTGTCGCGATAGAACCAGTCGCCGACCTGCAGGATCACGTCCGGCTTGAACGTCGCTTCGTAGGTCGAGAGGTAGGCGAACGGAAACGCCGTCGGATCGCTGCAATTCTGCTGGTTCGAACCGTTGCTGGAAAGCGCGCCGTTCAGGCGGCAGCCGGTATCGCCCATGACCAGGATGCGGCGCGGCTTGGCGACCGGCAGCTTCATCTCCACGCCGCCGACGGTGACGCGCGTATGGCCGGGCTGCACGACCGCCTCGCACTCGCCCCAGCTCGTGGTCGCCATCGGCTCGCCGTTGGCGAAATTCGCCGCCGAGGTCGCCGTCGGGCTGACGAAATATTGCGGGTAGCCGGCTTTGCCGTTGGTCGCCCCCGGCGTGCCCGGCGTGTTGGTCAGCGCGCTGCCGATGAAGCGCTGCTTCATCGTCAGCGGCGTGATGTGGTCGAGCGTCGCGGCCGGGCAGCTGGTGGCGTCCGTGACGATGGCGCGCACCAGGATGGTGGGGTTCAGGCTGTTCGGCTGATCGCCCCAGCTACCGGCGGCCAGCGCCGCGACGCTGCTGCCCGGCGCATACTGCACCCAGCTTGCGATCACGCTGCTCTGCGCCGAGGCGCCCTGGCCCGCCATTCCACATGCCAACACGGCAGCGGCGCCCAATTGCTTGCGACAACGCATTACAGTCCCCCAGAAGACAAATGATGGCCGCGCTGTTATCCCGCCGCCGGCCCCCGGTGCGTGACGATTAGGCGACAGTTCTGTTGCAGACGGTGGCTTCGAGCCTAGGTCCGAAAGGCCAGGGCTCTGCCTTGGACCCGTCACGCGCAGCGTGCATTCGCACGACGGGCCTGAGGCCCCGGACCCCCAACAGCGCTGCGCGGCTTTTCATCGTCTCCCCGGCGAAGCCCGTACCAGTGACGATTCCTCAGGCTTCGCCGTTCCCCCCGATAAAAGGGGTCTGGCATTAACGCCGGGCCAATAGCCAGAGCAACAGGTCTGCGAGATTAGTCCAGAAGACTCCCGCCGCACCGCGCTCACGACAGCGGCGGCCCGCCGTCGGGGGCCAAGGGGGCCGAGCCCCTGGTCGGCGAAGACATTAAAACTCAACTC
>JAATGE010000528.1 GCA_015654825.1 Rhodospirillales bacterium | reverse complement strand
GGCGCCTGGGCCGGCGGCCACATCGCGGAAGGTGCCGTCGACCTGGTCGGCGCCGTCTCGCGCTATTTCGGCGGCTACGACGCGGGCGCCTCGCAGAAGGCGCTGGCCCGCTACACGGCGCCCGCCAAGCGGGCCGCGTGAGCGGCACATTCACCGCGCCGAGCGGCCCCACGACGGGCCTGCAACGCTACAATCTCGAAGGCGGCGTCAAGCAACTTTACCCGACGCTCTGGCGCGCCCGATCGAGCATCCACGCCCGTCTCGCGGCGTTGAAACGTCGACGCGGGGACCAACGCGCGCTTCTGGGAAAGCCCGGATTGTCAAAGGGCCAGGAGCAGATGAACGCGTTTACGACCGAAGATCGCCTTTGGAAACTCCTCGGCGATAGTACCTCGCGCATCCTGGCCGCCGGTGGCGATATCGGCGGCAATCTGAGCCGCACGCACGAGGAGTTTCGAGCCGAGCTCGAAAAGTCGATCGGCGCGAGCGACCTGGCCAAGCGGATAACGCCCGAAGAGCCGCTGTACAAAGGCCTGCCGCTGATCTCGCGGCTGTCCCAGTCGCTCCAGCACCTGAGCAGCTCCTGCACGAACATGAAGGCCGGCAAGGACTGGGAGCACCAGGACGACAAGCACGCGTCCGATCCGGCGGACGACGACGTCATGGCGCTGATGAACCATGCCGTGCATGCGCACGCGCTGGCATTGCGTGCCGCGGTCAACAAGCATGTGGCGCTTGCCAACCACGACGACATGGACGCTCCGGATATGACGCTGATTCATATTCCGGATCCCGATGCCGAGGATGACGAGACGAAGGGCCTCATCGTCAAGATGGTGGGCAAGGTCCCACTGACCGAGGATCTGGCGAAGAACTTCCTGACGCATCCGGTGCAGTTCGAGCGCGATCTGATCGATCTCGGCCTCGAGATGATGTCTCTGGCCGGCTATACCGACGAGCAGCTGGCCAAGCTGTTCGATCCGGCCGCCATGGAACAGCTCAGCAAGCTCGCGCCGCCCGATCCCGACGACAATGGCGGCACGCCCGACAGCATCCAGCCGGGCGATGAAGGGAGCGATGGCCTCGATGTCATCGGGCGCCTGGCCGCAGCGATCATCATCACCATCGAGCATCTGCGCGGTGCCGGCGGGGGAGCAGCGGCCGTTACGGACCCGACCGCGGGTGCCGCTGACGATACGAATCCTGCGGCCGGCCCAGCCACCGGGGCATCGCCGTCCGATACGCCGGCGAACAACGAGCCACCGACCGGCGCGGGCCAGGACGACCCCACGAAGAAAAAGGCCAATCCGTTCGCCAAGGGCGTCGAGATCGATGACCTGCAGAAGCTGATCGACGCGTCGCCTGCGATGCAGGGGCTGCGCGGGCAGGTCAAGGAGCTTACCGATCTGCTCGGGAAGTCGACGAACCTTCTGACCAAAATGGCTGCCCAGCCGCGCCCGGCGCCGGAAGGTGCCGTGCTCCAGCCGCCTGTCACGCGCGAAGCGGTCGGCGCCGTATCGACGGTCAGGAACGCGACGGGGATTGTTCTGGCGGCCGGCGGATCGGCTGCTGACGTTGCGGCGCAGGCCGAGGAGCAGACGCTCAACAAACTCAACGATCCGACCGGCGCGCGCAAAACGGAGTTGAGCCTGAAGAAAATCCTCAGGCAGCCGGGTCAGGACGTTGTCGCGTTCGGTGGCGGCGCCTCCGGCTGACCTACGATCACAGAACTATGTGCTTGAAAAGCCACGGGACAAAATGTTCTGTGGCTTCCGTCTTCTTCAGATGGCGGTCTTCCCGACCGTCGCTCGCCAATCCCGGGCTCTGAGCAACCGGACCGGCCCATCACGCCGAAGGGCCACGGCGATGCAGTTTCGGGAACATAACCATGCCTCTCGACAATCTGGCTGCAGCCGTCAGTGACATCGACGCTGCGCTTAACGCCATCAAGGCTCAGTGGGGCGAAGCCTCCGCTGACCTCGCCAAGGCCACGGGTACGTTCGTCCAGCCGGGTTCGGCGACGACGGGCCTGCAGGCTTACAACCTCGAGCCCGCCGCGAAAAACCTGTATCCGGTTTACTCGCCGCTGCGTAACGAAATCCCAAGAGTTGGTGTTACTGGCGGGACCCAGGCGAATTGGAAGGCGGTCACCGCGATCGACACGGGGATCATTTCCATTGGTGTGGGCGAAGGTAACCGTGGCGCGCTGATCGCTCAGAGCGTCGCCGATTACTTCGCCGTCTTCAAGACGATCGGTGCCGAAGCGAGCGTCACCGTCGAGGCCGAGCTGTCCGCGGAAGGCTTCGACGATCTGAAGGCCCGCGCGGTTCGCGAGAACCTCGAAGTGCTGATGCAGGGCGAAGAGCGCCTGATCATGGGCGGCAACACCTCGACCGCGCTTGGCACCACGCCGAACGTGACGCTGTCCACCGCGACGACCGGCGGCACCATCGCCGCGTCCACCACGGTGTCGGTGATCGCGGTGGCGCTGACCATGGACGGCCTGCTCCGCTGCGACAGCAAGAACGGCCCGCAGTGGACCGTCACCCGCCAGAACGCCGACGGCTCGAACGAGACGTACGGGGGCGGTGCGGCCGCGCCCGGCAGCTCGGTCACCATCGCCACCGGTGGCGGCACGGCCACCAACACCGTAACCGCCAGCATCGCCAACCCGCCCGCGGGCGCCGTCGGCTATGCCTGGTATGCCGGCCCGGTCGGCCAGGAGCGCCTGGTTGGCTCCGCCACGCCCACGTCGAAGATCACCATCACGGCGATCCCGGCCAACACGCAGGCCCTGCTGCCCTCGGGCGCCATCGGCAACGACGCCAGCACGAACGCGCTCTACTTCGACGGCCTGCTGACGCTGGCCGCCAAGACGGTGGGTTCGTACTGGAAGACGTTCGCGCCCGGTGCGACGATGACCAGTGACGGCCAGGGCGGCATCGTCGAGATCGACGCGGTGCTGCAGTGGTACTGGGACACGCTGCGCATGTCGCCCTCGCGCATGATCATCGCGTCCAACGAGCAGCTGTCGATGCGCAAGTGCATCCTGCAGAACGCGGCCTCCGGCGCGCCGAGCCGGTTCGTGTTCTACGCTGACCAGAACAAGCTGGTCGGTGGCTCGATCCCGAAGGGCTACCTCAATCCGTTTGCGAACGGAACTGGCCCGACCGAGATCAGCCTGCAGCTGCATCCGTTCATGCCGCCGGGGACGATCATCTTCCTGGCAGACAGGCTGCCGTATGCCATGAACAACGTGCCTGTTCTGCGCCGGATACTGTGCCGGAAAGACTACTACCAGTATTCGTGGCCGATGCGGTCCCGCAAATACGAGTTCGGTTTGTACTCGGACCAAGTATTGCAGGACTACTTCCCGGTCGCGATTGCTGTTCTGACGAACATTACTCCGGGTGTGACCGCTACCTAAGCGGTTTTACTTGAGGGAAGGATGGGGCGGCTCTTCGGAGCCGCCCTTTTTCTTGTCTAGACTGCAAGTATGAATAAAATCATGCATAATTTGCGTCGGTTTTGGTGTTGTCAGGAGCCAGCCATCTCGTCGAGTATCTTCTGCATCGCAGCCTTCTCAGCCAGCCGCTTGTCAAGTTCGGCGCGAACACTCCGACCAAAGGACGTCATCGAATAAAATGCAGCGAAACCATCGCCGCCACGCTTCGTCGCGATCCTGAGGCGGACCAGAACTCCCATCGTTGCTGCGGCCGGTGAAGCGCCGTAGGGGGCGGAGTACCACGGCCGTTCAGAGCCGACCCAAAGCCACATCACCGCGGCTTCCTGCTTTTTATTCAGAAGGTCCAGAACGCCTTGCGGCACCGTAGGCCTGTCAAAGCCGGGCCATTCATGCCTCATCAAAACGGAACCTGCTCGATCGCATAATCGAGCTCATCGCGGGCCTTTTGGTAATCGCCGTAGCAAGGCGCGCATGTGACGCTCCCACGCCGACCTTGCCTTCGCTCCTCCGCGGCCCAATCGCGCGCCTTTTGTCGTGCCGCATTTACCTTGCGGGCGAGATCCTCGAGGGACGGCTGGACGCCCGGGTGCTGCCGTATGCCATGAACAACGTGCCTGATCGTGTCCCACAAAGACACAAATACGAGCCTATTCTTCAATGGCTACGCGAAGTACACCGGCGATGGCATAGAAATCACCGAAAAAGGTAGGGATTACTTGGCCAAGAAGGGCTATACCTAAATCAGGCCATTTGCCTTTGAGTATCGCGCCTTGAAGCCGGGCTTAAGCAAAGCCAGCTCGGTTGGCCCAGTGTGCGCTTTGTCCCAAACGAACCACGCGTACGCGGTGGTGCCGCTACCGGCGACTACTGCGCCCTTCGGATAGAAGGTGATCCGTTCACTGAATACCCAAACCCGACTCGGGGGCGCCCTGTGGAAAATCGTATTCGCCCGATTGGCGCCCTCTAGGAAGGCTAGCCGAAGCAGCAGAGCGAACTTGCCATGAGCCGCCCGCAAACCGGTCGCGACAAAACCCTCGGCGCTGTTGTACGGCGGATTGGTGATGATATTCTGAGCCCGACGACGCGTGGTCAGATAGTCGTGGCCCGTCTCTCCATAGCCCCGATCGTAAAGGTCGGAACTGGCTATCTTGCTTCCCGTTTCCGCTAGAACCTCCGACATGGAGCCGTCGCCGCAGGCTGGCTCCCATATCTCGCCCTTGAAGCGCTCGCTTTCGATAAGGGCGTATGTCGCCCATCGTGGGGTTGGGTAGAAGTCGGGGCCGTCAAGGTCGGCTGACCGCTTCATGGTTGGCTTGAAGCCGCCGTTGAGGTTATATGTCGCGTCCATAGGGACTCCAGGCCAGGGTGCAAACCTGAGTGGAGTCAACTCTTTAAGGAGGGCTCTTACAACATGGAATCGCAACGAATCCGCAAGTCATTGAAAAGTGATGCACAAAAGACTCACTGAGCCAAGTATATTATTACCCATGATCTGGGTGTACCGGAACACGTAGACGTCCGCCGGCGGGAGCGAGTACGTCAGCCGGCTCTTCACCTCATGCACGCGCAGCGTGGTGAACTCCTGGATGCGCTCGATCCATTGCTGCTGGATGTGGCCCTGGCAGACCACGGCCGCCGGGCACGTGCCGGGCATCAGGCAGAAGACCGTGCCAGTTATCGTTTTGCCCAAGCCGCAGTCGTCCCCCACCAGCAGCCGCTTGCTCTCGTAAACCAGGTCGATCGCTTGGCGCTGGTAATGCCGCTCGGCGTAGCCGGGCTTGAAACCGGCCAGCGCCGGCGCCGCATAGGTCGGGATGAGAATCGCTTCCATCTGCGCCTGGCGCCGCAAATAGTCGGCGTGGCCGTCTGCCAGGGCGCGGGCGGTCGCCTCGTCCATGCGCAGCGGGTAGCGCTGCAGGAACCACGCCATGTCGGCGTCGGCGCCGGGCGAGCGTTGCATCGTGAAGGGCGCCACGTCGGTCTTCGGGATGCGCGGAAAAATCTGCTTCAGCCGGATCGAAACGTGCGGCTCCAGCGCGGTGATGACCCAATGTCCCGCGCGCATCTCGAGCGCGCCGTATGTGCGCGACGCCGCCGGAATCGGTGCCAGCTCGTTCACAGCCAGGCCGCGCCCAGCGCCGCGTAGTAGGCCGGCTTGCCGCCGATCGTGGACGGCAGCCCCATCGATAGGTTCGTGATCAGCAGGAGCGCCCGCACTTCCTCGTGCGCGGCATATCGTTGCAACTGGCGGAACACATCCATCTTGCTGCGCTGGGTCTTCAGCTTGACCTCGATGGCCAGGCCTGACGGCAGGAAGAAGTCAGGAATGTCCTTGCGCGGGCGCGGCCGTTCGATCGGCGTGCCTAAAACAAGCGCGACATCCGGGTCAGGCGGCCCAAGCCCGAATATCTCGCGCACGAGGCTTTCGCCGCCGTCTCCACATTCGGGTTGTTTGTCGCCCGGCAAATCGGCCAGCCGATGCTCCCGATCGGGGCGATAAGAAGCGCCTTCCAGGGCGGCAAGTATCTCCGCCTGGGCCGCCTTTTCGTTGGCCAGGCTGATCCGCGTGGTGGCAATCAGGCGCACGATCGCCACCGCGTCCAGCTCCGCCGGACCGAGCAGACGGCACGGTCCGGCGGGTTGGCGTTTCACGGTGCGCGGAATTCCTGCAGCCGGCGGATCTGCTTCCAGACCGCGATCTTCTGGGTCTCGAGCTGTTCGATGGCGGTATAAAGGCTGGGGACACGCGGCGGGCCCTCGATACTCTTCGCCTTCAACTCGGTAATCGGCTCGGGCTCGAGGCCCAAAAGCGTATCCAATGTTTGCCGGAGCGTTTGCCCCTGCTCGCTGATTTCGGCCGCGATCGTCGCAAGCCGGTCAATGAGACCGGACGGACCGTTCATGGCCAGCCGATCCGTATTGCCCGTCGCGTAAGTCACCCTCGCGTCTCTCGTATCCATCTCGGTTCTCCCGCGCCGTGGTGGCGCGGCCGCACTATCACATTGAGCTGTGACTTAATTCAAGGTGGCCACACTCCGCAGTGACGCGGGGACCAACCGGGGATACCGCCTGATGGCCCTGCTCAAAGGAGACTCAGCCATGGCGCTGTTTCGCGCACCCACCCACGTCAGCAGCATTTCGACGTCGACCGGTCACATCTTCGAAGTCGTGAACGGCTTCATCGACACCGCGGATGCCCCCCAGGCCGCGATCGATGCGATGCTGACGCACGACCCGCGCATCGTGCCGGCGTCCGATGACGACATTAAGGTGGCCGATCGCGAAACGCTGATGGGCGAGCACGTCGACACCGCGGCCGCTGACGACAAGAAGAGCATCCGCGCCCGCCTTAGGGAGCTCGGCATCAAATATGACGGTCGCGCCACGCTCGCGGGCCTGCGCCGC
>JAATGE010000679.1 GCA_015654825.1 Rhodospirillales bacterium | reverse complement strand
GGAAACGTGGCAAACGGGCGCCGAACAAGGTCGGCCGTAGCGGGCGTGGCACTCCTCGCCCTGGCCGGCTGTGCGCAAGCGCCGGTCTGCCGGCCGCAACTGGTGGGTGTGCTGCCGATGGAGCGCCCGTTCACGCTGGCGGCGCGCATCAACGGCCATCAGACCGACCTGCTGATCGACACCGGCACTTACGAGAACGTGCTGACCACCGCCGCGGTCACCCGCCTGTCGCTGCACACCGACCGGCTGGTGGACGATGTGGATGTGCCGATCGGCTACTCGCTGCGCGGCGTCGGCGGCCGGCGCCACTATGATCGCGTGCAGGCCGCGACGCTCGAGGCGCCGGGGCTGCACCGCCAGGGCATTCCGTTCGCGGCCCTGTGGTCCGGTTACGCGGACTGGGACGTCGACGGGCTGATCGGCATGAGCCTGCTCGCGGATTACGATATCGATCTGGACGAGGCCGGCCATCGCGTGGTGCTGTACCATTCCGGTTCGGCCTGCGGCACCGCGCAGACCTCGGTGGCGCTGCTGCAGCGCAACCACCCCACCAGCCCGATGCTGCACGTCATCCTGGACGGGCGAAGCCTGGTGGCGCTGCTGGATACCGGCGCGCAACACTCCATCCTGTTCCGGCGGCCGGCTTCGGAAGCGGGCAAGCGGTTGACGGCCGGCGGCATCGGGCCATCGCCGGTGGCCGCGGTCTCGCGGGTGTTCGCGGTCCTGCAGATCGGCAGCCTGACGCTTCACGACGTCACCGTCGTCGACGTCGACCAGGCGCGGCCGGGCGACGCCGACCTGCTGCTCGGCATGGATTTCTTTCGTCGCGTGCATGTGATCCTGTCGCCCGTGGCGGGCGTCGCCTGGCTGCAATATCCACCGGCGCCCTCGTCGGGCGCGCCCGACGGACCACGGGCGGGATAGAGGCGGCGCAGGAGAACGGGATGACGCAGAGGGAAGTGGCCTACGAGGCCGATGGGCTGGCTATGCGCGGGCAGCTTTTCACGCCGCCCACGGCGGGTGCGGCGCCGGGCGTGCTGGTGTTTCCCGAAATATTCGGCATCGGCGAGCACGTGGTGGACGTCGCGCGGCGCCTGGCGGACATGGGCTATGCGGCGCTGGCGTGCGACCTGCACGGCGAGGGCAGGCTCGTGCAGGACATGGAGGCCGTCATGGAGGTCGGGCGCGCGCTGCGCGCCGACCCGTTGCGCATTCGCGCCCGCACGCAACCCGCCTGGCAGGCACTGGCGTCGCACGCGGGGGTAGACGCCGGCCGGATCGCCGCCATCGGATTTTGTTTCGGCGGCACGATGGCGCTGGAACTGGCGCGCGGCGGCGCCGACCTGCGCGCCGTCGTGGGATTCCATAGCGGCCTGGCGACACTGCTTCCGGAGGACGCCAAGAACATCAAGGGTCGTGTGCTGGTCTGCATCGGCGCCGACGATCCCGGCATTCCCGCGGAGCAGCGCGCCGCGTTCGAAACGGAAATGCGCGACGGCAAGGTCGCCTGGGAGATGCATTTGTACGGCGGCGTCGTGCACAGCTTTACCAACCCGGACGCCGACAAGATGGGGCGCCCGGAATTTCTCCGCTACGATGCGCGAGCGGACCGGTTGAGCTGGAATGCGATGCGCGAATTGTTCGCCGAGGTTCTGGCGTAGGCGTTTTATTCGGGCAATCCCACCGCTGCCGGATCGCTGCCCTCGCTGCTCCGAATATTGCGGTTCCCCCGACGCTGGGCCAAACTGGCGCGCCGAGGGGGGAAGCGAGTCGATGACCGAAAAACGCGTGCGTTCCGTGGGAATTAGCCTGGCCATCCTGTCGCTGACCGCCGGTCTGGCCGCCTGCAGTTCCAGTTTTGGCGGCGGCTCGTCGCCCCCCGCCGAGACGATCATCCTGAAACCCGGCCAGACCGCCGTCTGCGCCGACGGCTCCGCGCCGCCTTGCCACTCGCGAGCTTACTAGCTGGGGAGTGATGTGAAGATAGGCCAGGGGCTCTGCCCCTGGACCAAGCTGGGGCCTTAGGCCCCAGACCCCATTTTATTGGTTCCTAGTTTGGCATCGACACTGAGCCATACTTACGGCGCGCGGCACTCGGCTGCGGCGGCCCGCTCCACGCGCGCCATCGTCTGGCCTGAGAACACGACACCGTCCGCATCGACCGCAAGCCCGGCCGCGTGCAGCGCGTCCGCGACCCAGCTGTTGCACGTGTAAAACAAATTGTAGCCGTGCACAGCCGCGTAAAAACGACTGCCCGCGAAGCGCCCCGGCCCGACAAATCGCGGCTTGCCCGCCCCATCCAGGGCCAGGCTTTGCCACAGGAACGCCGATAGCCGCTCGGCGCCCCCCGGCGGCAGCGCCAACGCCACCATGCCTTGCGGTCCATACGCGTCCGGCGGGCTCATATGCAGGCCAACGGCCTCGATCACCGCCGGCCCGGGCAGCGGCCCCAACAGGTACTCGCGAATGTCATCCGGCGGCGCCGTCAGGAAGGTGCGCTTGCCGTAACCGAACATCAGCGCGCGTGCGCCGGGATAAATGGCTCGGAACACGCCGAGCGGCCCGGCCAGCCGGTCGGCGGAAATCCCGATTTCGGTATGCCAGCCGCGGCTCAGCACAAACACCACATCATGGCCGGCCAACGCGCCCGGGCAATCCTGCGCCGGCGGCGCGGCGCACCCAGCCAGCGCAGGCAACGCCAGCAACAACGCCTGTATGGCAGGGGGGAAACCGGGGGCGCGGCCAACCACCCTGCCAACATGTACCGGCCGCACCATCCGGACGTTGAGTTGACTCAGGACCCACAACCGGATTGTCATCTTGACATGCCTTATGCTCATACCTAGCATAAGGGAAGGCCCAATCCCCGGCGAACGGGCCTTGTTTTTTCGCCAAGTAATGCTCTAAATGAGCATAATGGAGCGTCCCATGTCCGCCGCCCTGGCCCTCGACCGCTCAGCCCAGCTCTACAGCCGCGTGCGACGGGTCATACCGCCGATCGAGTGGCCCGCCTTCTCCGACGATTTCGACGCCATCCTGGCGCTGAAGCACGAACGCAACGCCGTGGTGCTGGCGCACAACTACATGACCCCGGAAATCTTCCACTGCGTCGCCGACATCGTGGGCGACAGCCTCGCACTTGCCCGTGAGGCACAGAAAGTTGAAGCCGACGTAATTGTGATGGCCGGCGTGCATTTCATGGCCGAGACCACAAAGCTGCTGAACCCGGCCAAGACCGTGCTGATCCCGGACCTGCGCGCCGGTTGCTCGCTGGCAAGCTCCATCACCGCCGCCGACGTGCGCCTGCTGCGCGAAAAATACCCGGGGCGCCCCGTCGTCACCTACGTCAACACCTCCGCCGACGTGAAGGCGGAAAGCGACATCTGCTGCACCAGCGGCAACGCGAAAAAGATCGTCGAAAGCCTCGGCGTGCCCGAAGTGATCATGATCCCCGACCAGTACCTGGCTGCGAACGTCGCGCGCGAAACCGGGGTGAAAATCATTTCGTGGGCCGGCGCCTGCGAAGTTCACGAACGCTTTACCGCACGCCAGATCCGCGCGCTGCGCGCCGAAAACCCCGGCGTCGTCGTGCTGGCCCACCCGGAATGCCCGCCCGACGTGGTCGACGAAGCCGATTTCGCCGGCAGCACCGCGGCGATGAGCGACTACGTAACGAACCGCCAGCCCGCGCGCGTGGTGCTGATCACCGAATGCTCGATGGCCGACAACGTCGCCGTGCTGCACCCGAACATCGACTTCGTGCGGCCGTGCAATCTCTGCCCGCATATGAAACGTATCAGCCTGGCCAACATCCGCGGCGCGCTGGAAACCATGCAACACGAGGTCACCATCGATCCCGCCGTCGCCGGTCGCGCCCGGCGTGCGGTGGAACGGATGCTCGCGGTATGAGCACCGCGACAGCAGGAAGGCTAGGGGCTCTGCCCCTGGGACCCCGTCACGCGAAAGCCTGCTGCACACGACGTGGTCTCCGCGGCCTACCCAAACTCCGAGCCGAATTAACGGGGTCTGGGGACTTGTCCCCAGCGGGGTCCAGGGGCAGAGCCCCTGGCCTTCCTGGCCTTCTACCATGATCCAAGACCACCCCGTCATCATCGGCGCAGGCCTCGCCGGCCTGATGGCCGCCCTCCACCTGGCGCCGCAGCCGGTAACCGTCCTCACGCGTGCGCCCCTGGGCGAGCAGGCGGCCAGTGCCTGGGCGCAAGGCGGCCTCGCCGCCGCAGTCGGCGCCGATGACAGCCCCGACCTGCACCTGGCCGACACGCTCGCCGCCAGCGACGGCCTGTGCGACCCGGTCGTCGCCCGCCGCATCATCGC
>JAATGE010000190.1 GCA_015654825.1 Rhodospirillales bacterium | reverse complement strand
GATCCCCGTCGGCGTGCCGCCGCTGGCGTTAGCGCTGCGCGGCGGGAGTCTGGCGCATTGGCTCGGAGCCGATGCCAGACTCGGAACAGATAAAATGGGGTCTGGGGCCTAAGGCCCCAGCCGGGTCCAGGGGCAGAGCCCCTGGCCTTCCTAACCTGCGCTGCCGCGCTTGCGGTTTGCGTGGCTACATGGTTCCATCGCTACGCAAACCGGCACTGCACGACCGGTTTCGACGAGGAGCGCGCCGATGGATACGCATGTGAGCACATGGCCGGAAACGGCGCTGGACGACATTCCCGGTATCGTTGCGCGGCTGGCGGCGAACGCACCGAATATCGCGCGCACGACGGCGGCGGAGCGGGTCGCCAAGCTCAGGCTGCTGTACCAGGTGGTGTTCGACCATCGCGCGGAAATTGCCGAGGCGGGGTTTGAAGAGCTCGGCATGAACGGCATGCTGCATCTGCTGCCGCTGAAGGACGAGATCGAGTATGTGTGCGCGCATCTGGAGTCCTGGATGCGCGATGAGGAGGTCGAGCCGGTACCGGCGCTGATGGGTCGGCGGGCCTATATAAAATATGAGCCGAAAGGCGTGCTGCTGCATATCGCGACCTGGAATTCCCCCGTACTGATCAGCCTTTCGCCCGCGGTGACCGCCGTCGCCGCGGGCAATGCGGTGGTGATCAAACCGTCGGAAGTGGCGCCGCATGCCGCCGATATCGTGCGCCGGATCGTGGCGCAGGTGTTTGCGCCGGATGAGGTTGCGGTGGTGATTGGCGGCGTCGCGGCGGCGCAGGCGCTGCTGGCGCAACCGGTGAACCATATCTGCTATGTCGGCAACAATCGCGTGGGGCGCCTGGTGATGCGCGCGGCCGCGGAGCATTTTGCCAACGTGACGCTGGAGATGGGCGGCAAGAACCCGGCGATCGTCGATGCCAGCGCCGATGTGGAGGATGCGGCGGCGAAGATCGCGTTCTCGCGCTGCCTGATTGCGGGCCAGGTGTGCCTGTCGCCGGACTATGTGCTGGTGCACGAAAGCCGCGCCGCCGCGTTCACCGACGCGCTGACGGCGCGCTTTACCGCCATGTTCAATGCGGAAGGAAAAGGCTTTGCCGCGGCTGCGGATTTGCCTCGCATCATCAACCGGCACCACACAAGCCGCATCGCCGGGCTGATCCGCGATGCCGTGGCCAAGGGCGCCAGCATCGTATTCGGCGGCGAGATCGATGAGGCCGCGCGCTATGTCGCGCCCACCGTGCTGACCGGCGTGACCGACGACATGGAGATATTCCAGGAAGAGATTTTCGGGCCGGTGATCGCCGTGCAGGCTTTCGCGACGCCGCAGGAGGCGGTGGCGGAGGTGGCGAAGCGGCCGAAGCCGCTGGGGCTGTACGTGTTCGCCGGCGACAGAGAGAAGGCGGGGTTCTACCTCGACAATACGCGCGCCGGCACCAGTGCCGTGAATAACGCGGTAGTGCAGGCCAATGTGGCGACGCTGCCGTTCGGGGGCTGCAACCATAGCGGCATCGGGCGGCTCGGCGGCCGCGCCGGATTCATCGAATTCTCCAACGCGCGCGCGGTGGTGGAGGATGCCTACGATCCGGCGCAGGGCTCGCCGATGTTCTATCCGCCGTATCCCGAGGCGGCGGCGATGTTCGTGGAGCAGATGCTTACGCCGCCATAAGGAGCGCCGGTTTACCACCAAGCACGGAACCAGGAGAATATCGCCGATTGCTTTTTTCTCCCTGGCATCGCCGGTGGTCTTGTTGGTTGATCCTTACTCCTTGTCCGGCGGGCGCCACTTGCTACCTGGATTGCTTCGCCAAGCGCGCGGCGCGCTATGACGGGCCTTGACCCGGAACGGTTCGGACCGTTTGGCGAAAAATATCTTGTCATCGAATTCTCGGCAATGGATGCACCGGCACCATCGTCGTTGCGAACCTTGCCATGCCCGGTGATCGGCGTCGGCGAAGCCGCCGACACCCTGGCAACGGCCTGCGTTAGCGTGGTGCCGGAAGAGCGGG
>JAATGE010000014.1 GCA_015654825.1 Rhodospirillales bacterium | reverse complement strand
GCGGCGGTGATCGTCAACAACGCGGTCCGTTATGGCACGGGTTCGTTCCACTCCGCCGCGTCCTGGTTCAATGTGCCGGCGGCCAATCAGGCGGTGGGCGCCTGCACCGGCAACTGGGACCATCTGTTCAGCTGGGTAGGGCTGGATGGGTGGCGGAACAACGAAGTTTTCCAGGCCGGCACGGAGTCGGACGCGTATTGCGCGGGCGGCCAGACGCAGCAATTTTACTCCGCGTGGTACGAGTGGTTCCCCAGCCTTTCGGTGCGGATCACCAACCTGCCGGTCAGCGCCGGCGATGCGATGATCGTGTGGATGGTGGCGAGCAGCAGCACATCGGGTAGCGCGTATATTGGGAATGTTACCAACGGCACCGTAGTGGGGATCAACTTCACGGCGCCGGCGGGGACGGTGCTGGTGGGCAACAGCGCCGAATGGGTGCAGGAACGGCCGTATTGGAATGGCGTGCTTTCCACGCTGACGAATTACGGCGGCGCGTGGATGTCGACGGAGGGGGCGCAGATCCTGGGGAACAATAGCGTGTTTACTTTCGGCAATCCGGGCGGCGCCACGCCGCTGCTCGTGACGATGCTGGATAATGGCGGCCACGCGATTTCGTTTCCGACACAATTGGGTGCGGACGGCACCGTGTTCGAGGATGAAGGTAGCGCCAAGTAGGGCAGAATAACGTAGCGCGCGGGGCGCAGGCCGGCGCAAAATTCTCGCCTGCGCTACTTGGTTCGGGGCGCGGCGCATGGCATAATACGCCGATGAACACGTATCGCGTCATACAGATTTCGCCGAACGAGTGGGGCATTGAATATACGCCGCACGGCCACCCGCCCTCGACGATCAAGGGTGACTACAAGACGGAGGCCGAGGCGCAGGAGGAGATGGACAACCTGATCGCCGTCGAGCAGCGGGAGGCCGAGCTGCCGTGAGCTGAAGGTTTTTTTCGGAAAGTGAAGGCCAGGGCTCTGCCCTGGACCCGCTGGGGCCCGTAGGCCCCAGACCCCATTTCATCTGTTCCGCATCGGGCATTGACGCCGGGCCAATAGGCCAGAGTCACAGTTCTGCGAGATTGTACAGAAGACTCCCGCCGCGCAGCGCGAACGACAGCGGCGGCACGCCGTCGGGGGTCCAGGGGGCAGAGCCCCTGGCCTTCCCTTACGGCGAAGGCTGATAATCCTTAGCTCCCAACTGCCATAACAGAAACGCGAAGCCGTCCGCCCATTCCGCGTTGGCCTGCTTCTGCCCCGCGCCGATCGTGCCGTGGCCGCCTTCGTAGTCGACCCGCAGCAGAACGGGTCCCTTCAGTTTGCCGACCGCCTGCAGGCGTGCCGCCATCTTGGCGCTCTGCCACAGCGGCACCCGGTGATCCTGGGCGCCCGCGGTCAGCAGCACCGCGGGGTAGGTCAGGCCCGGCTTCACATGCTGGTAGGCGTCCATGGCGAGCAGCGACCAGAAGTCGGTCTTGTCCTTGACGGTGCCGAATTCCGCGATGTTGGCAGGCCCGCCCTCGGTGTTTTCGAAGCGCAGCGCGTCGGTGATGCCGACGCGGATCAGTGCCGCGCGAAACAGCGCGGCACTTTGCGTAATCGCGCCGCCGATCGTGATGCCGCCGGCGCTGGTGCCCATGCCGGCGATCGTGCCGTTGGCGGCATAACCGAGCTTGACCATGGCGTTGGCGCTGTCGATGAAATCGTGGATGGTGTTCTGCTTGGTGGCCTTGCGGCCGGCCTGGTGCCAGTCCTCGCCCAGATCGCCGCCGCCGCGCGAATGCGCGACCGCCAGGACGCCGCCCGCATCCACCCAGCCGCGCACCACCGGCACGAAACGGGCAAACGGCTCTTCCGAAACCCCGTAGGCGCCGTAACCTTCCACCAGCACGGGCCGCTTATGGTCGTGCGGCGTGCCCTTCTTTTCGATGATCGAAAGCGGCAAAATTGTCTTGTCGCGGGCGGCGATGGTCGTTTCAGTCATCAGATAGTCGGTCGGCGCCTCGGTGTGCGGGGTGATGCCGAGGTCGGCGAACTCCGGCGTATCGCCGCTGCCGGATGCGAACCAGGCGGCCGGCGTCACCCAGGTGGCCAGGCCGACGAAAGCGCCCGGCACGCGCGGGTCGGCCGTGAGGTCGCCGCCGCTGCCCTCCGCGATCGTGCCTGCGCGCGGCAGCTTGAGTTCGACCGGCTTGCCGTCGTCACCGATGCGTTCCAGAAACGAGGCGGCGCCGCGCCGGCCGGCGACGAACAGCCCGTCGGAAGCGGCCGCGATATTGGTGATCACCGCGTCGCCCGGGGGCACGATTTGCTTCGCCGTCTTGAGGTCCGGTGCGTCCAGGCTGACGGATATCACCTTGTAGCGCGGCGCGTTGCGGTGCGTGCGCAGATAGAGCGTATCGCGGCTGGCGGTGAAATCGACGATCCCGTCGGCCGCCTCGGCGAGCCTCGTCCAGTTGAAGCCGGTGTCGCCGCGGTCGGGAAGCTTGCTGACATAGAGACCGATTTCCGGCGACACGCCGTCGCTCTGGATGCCGACCGCATAGCGCGTGCCAGTCAGCACCGAAACAGCAACGAAATCGCTGGGCGCTATGGTTTTCAGCTCGCCGACCGCCGCGCCGAATACCGGCAGGTCCTGATCGGGGTCGCCGCCGAGATGATGCAGGAACACGCGATTGTTGGTGAAACGATCGGCCGGCGCTTCGTGCGGACCGGCGACGCGCAGCCGATTGTATAGAAAACTGCGCCCGTCGGGCAGCCAGCTGGGCGAGGCAAAACGCGCACGGTCGATGCTGTCCGGCAGCACCTGTCCGGTATCGGCGTCGACCACGCGCAGCACGTCTTCCTCCGAGCCCGCCGGCGACACGCCGACCGCCACATAGCGCCCGTCCTGCGACGGCTGGAACTGGTCGATGGAGACGTGGTGGCCGTCCTTGGTGAGGCTGTTCGGATCCAGCAGCACGCGTTCGGTGCCGCTGTCCTGGTTGCGCACGATCAGCTTGCCGAGATCCTCGCCGGCGTCCTGCCGCTTGAAGAAAACGCGATGGCCGACGCGCGCGACGATCGTTACGACGGCGAGGTGGCCGGCGACGTCGTCCATATGCTTTCGCAACGGTTCCCGTCCGGGGATCCGCGCCAGCACGGCGCGGGTGTAGGCGTCCTCGGCGTGCGCCCAACTATCGAGTTCGGCGCTCGGTGTTTCCATCCAGCGATAGGGATCGACGACGAGCTTGCCGAAATAATTGTCGGTGACGTCGTCCATGCGCGCCGCGGGGGCCCGGTCGGGCGCCGCGGCAGCCAGCAATAGGGCGATGGTGCCCAGCAGGGCCGGCCGCGTCCGGTGCCGCATTATCCGCATGTTCCCATCCGTTGGTGGCGCCCCGGATAGCAGGGCGGCGGCGCTATTCCAATGCGGGCGGGATGGAAATCCGGGCCATGGGCGGCGCTGTGCGATTTACAGGGTTTCCATTTTCACAACGCGAGCGGTCAAGGGCTTTACAGCATTCAATGGTTGCCGCCCTCGCCAAGGGTGAAACTGCGTCAGGGGCGGCGTAGTTTGATGTCAACGCGATACGCGATTGGAGTTGACGACGATGACCTACGCCGCCCCGAGCTGTGATTTTTATGACGACGGTCTGGTGCACGGCCATGACTGGTCGCGCAGCACGCCGCCTGGCGGGCACCATGCCGAGAGCCGCCGGGTCGGCCAGGCCAGCCGCCCTGCGCAAGACCACGACGAAGGCCTGGTCCACGATCACCGCTGGGCGCGCCAGTAGGATTGCTGGAACGTCCAGGGCCCGTTGCCCTGGACCCGTCACGCCGGAGGCGGGGCGGTACAAGAGGCCTGAGAGCCGAGACCCACGCCCTCGAAAAAGCGGGGTTCAAGCTGCGGCGGGTTCGCCTTGGGCGAGGGCGCGGGCCATCTGGCTCAGCGCCTCCTGGTGCTTTTCGTTGTCGATGAGCGCGAAATTGCGCGCCAGCTCCAGGCACATTCGCTGCCGGGAACTGAGCTCCGGCGGCGTGCTGGCCGCCGGCATTCCCTCGAAAAACCACGAAATCGGCACGCCGAGCACCTGGGCGATGTCGAACAGCCGCCCGGCGGAAATGCGGTTCAGCCCGCGTTCGTATTTGTGCGCCTGCTGGTAGGTGACGCCGATCATGCCGGCCAGCTGCTGCTGCGATAGCCCGAGCATGACCCGTCGCTCGCGAATGCGGGCGCCGACGAAGCGGTCCACCGCGCCGGCGCGCGACGTGCGCTCCTCCGACTCGGGTTCAATCGGTGCGTGCCTTTCGGCAGAACCAAGTCGGGACAATTCAACCTCCGGCACCGTTTGCGGGTGGTTCATCCTACCTACAAGTGAATCGGGGCGGGAGAGGTTCGGGCGCCGCGCGCAAAAAGTTTACAATGCAGTGCCGGACTACAACCGATGCATGCGCACAGCGAATACGTTGGTGTGCGCTAACGACAAAACCTAGCCTTTGGTCGTAGGCTTCGCGGCCTGCTCCGCGAGCTGGGCACGCAGGTTTGCCACTTCCTCGCGCAACGAAGCCAGTTCGCCGGCCTCCGCGGGCGCGGTCGGTGCCTCCGACTCGGGCGGGCGGTAGAATGGGGTGAACAGGCTCATGGCGCGCTCCACCATGGCCATGTTCTGGCGGCGGATTTCTTCGAGCTTCGGGGGCAGCAGGCTGCCCATCGTGTTCTGCACCGCATCGCGCATCTGTTCCTGCTGGCGAGCGATGGCGCTCATCGTGTGTTCCAGGTAGCGCGGGACCATGCCGCCGAGGCTGTCGCCGTAAAATCCGATCAGCTGGCGCAGGAAGGTGGTCGGCAGCAGGGCGCGGCCCTTGTTTTCCTCCTCCACGATGATCTGCGTGAGGACGCTGCGGGTGATGTCGTCGCCGGTCCGGGCGTCGTAGACAACGAAGTCGCGGCCCTGGCGAACCATGTCGGCCAGGTTGTCGAGCGTAATGTAACTGGAGCTTTCGGTGTTGTAGAGGCGCCGGTTGGCATATTTCTTCACCACGACCGGCGTTTGGTTGGTGCTGACACCGGCTTCGTCGGTGCGGCTGGTCTCGGTCATTTAGTTTCCCCACGCGGCGAGACGGCGCCCCGACGCGCGCGGCCAACGCCGCACGACCGGAGGCGGCCAATTGCCTAGCACGGTATGCGGCGCTGCACCAAATGATCGTCGCGCTTCGGGGGTGAAGGCAAGGGGCTCTGCACCTGGATGCTAAGTTAAGGTCAGAAAGGCCAGGGCAGAGCCCCTGGCCTTCTATTCTGGGCGGAGCCCCGGGTCGTCTCAGAGGAACATGAAGCCTGGCGGCTCGCCCATGAGGCCGGCGGCCAGATCGGGTCCAAAATTGTTGGGGTCGTTGGCGACGTGCGCGCGGGCGGCGTTCAGATCGAGCCAGTAGCGCACGATCGGGCTGTTCAGGTAAATCGCGCGGCCGCCGAGCAGCGGCATCAGGCTGTCCACCAGCGCCGTGCAGCGCCGCACCACGCTGGTCGACTGGTAGCGGTACAGCACCCGCTTGTGCATCGACAGTGCTTCGCCGGTTCGCGCACGTGCCATCATGTCGGCAAAATTGCGCTCCAGCACGGCTGTCATTTCGTCGAGTTCCGCGTAGGCGCGGGCGATCGCATTGAGTAGCACTGGATCGGATTTCGATGCCTTGCCGGTGTTGCTCGAAATGCGGGATTTGGTGATTTCCACCGCCGCCTGCACGGCGCCGCGGGCGCCGCCGATGGCCGCGGTGGAGACAAGGCGGACGAAAATCTGCGCCCAGGGCAGGCTGAACAACGGCGCGTCGTTCTCGAGCTGGCCCGGGTTCTGGCACAGGAAGCCGTCGGACGCTTTGTGGGTCCGGTACTCGGGCACGAAGGCGCGCTCCACGACGATGTCCTCGCTGCCGGTGCCTTTGAGGCCGAACACGTGCCAGGCATCGGCGATGCGGTAGTCGCGGCGGGGCAGCAGGAAGGTGCGCATTTCCGGCGGCTCGCCCTCGTGCGCGGGGGGGATCAGGGAGCCGAGCAGCACCCACTGGCAGTGGTCGCAGCCGGACGAAAAACCCCAATGGCCGCTGAGAAGAAAACCGCCTTCGACGCGCTCGACGTGGCCGACCGGCTGGTAGCTGGAGCTGGCCAGAACCGAGGTGTCATCGCCCCACACTTCGCGTTGCGCCTGGTCGGGGAACAGCGCCAGCTCGTACGGGTGGCCGCCGACGACGCCGAACACCCAGCCGGTGGACATGCAGCCTTCGGCGAGCGCCATTTGCACGTCGAAGAAGGCCTGCGGGTCCATTTCGTAGCCGCCCCAGCGTTTCGGCTGCAGGATGCGAAAGAACCCGGCCTCGTGCAGGTCGGCGATGGTTTCGTCCGGAATCCGCCGATCGGCTTCGGCCTGAACGGCGCGTTCGCGCAGCGCGGGGATCATGGTGCGGGCGCGGGCCAGCAGCTCCGCCGGCGTTGGCGCCGGAAGAGAAACAACGTGAACCGCGCTGGCGCTGTCCATTCCAAGCCGCTCCGACTGCATGGCGCATCGCAGGTTGACTGGCGATATGCGTATCAAATAGCTATCAGGAGCTACGCATCACGTCAAACAAACGCGCCTCATCCAGCGCGAATGCGTTGCGCGGCGCGCGCCGGCCGGCATAGCGTGGGCTGGTTGGGGGAACACGCCATGGTCGAACATGCACCGGTCGCGGTGGTGACGGGCGCCAGCCGCGGCGCCGGGCGCGGCATTGCAGAGGCGCTGGGGGCGGCGGGGTTTACCGTCTACGTCACGGGCCGAACCGAGCAGGAGGGCGC
>JAATGE010000306.1 GCA_015654825.1 Rhodospirillales bacterium | reverse complement strand
GATACAGACAAAATGGGGTCTGGGGCCGTCGTGCGCAGCACGCTCTCGCGTGACGGCCCCAGCGGGTCCAGGGCAGAGCCCTGGCCTTCACTTTTCGAATCAAACCTTCAGCTTCTTGCTGCCAGAGCTCAGATTTCCTTATGTTCGCGCTTATGCGGGCAGAGCCCCTGGCCTTCTTACCCAGCCGCCCGCTGCACGGCGGCGGCGGCTTTGCCGTGGACTTCAGCCAGGTGGTCGAAGCGGTGGCGGTAGGTGCCGAGGCCCATGGTTTGGCTGCGCAAGTCGATGATGAGCCCTGGGAGGTCGGCGGCCGGCACGAGGCCTTCGACGTCGTCCCAGCCTGGCCATTCGGCATTTTCGGCGTAGCCGAGGATTTGGCCGCGGCGGCCGGTCAGCAGGCGTTGCGCGGTGGCGGTGTAGGCTTGCGGCACGGTGACCGTTACGTGGTCGACGGGTTCCAGCAGCACGGGGTCGGCTTTTGGCAGTGCTTCCTGCATTGCCTGGCGGGCGGCGGTGCGGAAGGCCATGTCGGAGCTGTCCACGCTGTGGAAGCCGCCATCGACGAGGGTGACTTCGATGTCCACGACGGGGTAGCCGAACACGCCGCGTCTGGCGGCGTCCTCGGCGCCTTCGCCGACGGCCGGGATGTAGTTGCGGGGGACCGCGCCGCCGACGATTTTGTCGACAAATTTAAAGCCGCTGCCGCGGGGCAGTGGCGCGATGTCCAGCGTTACGTCGGCGAACTGGCCGTGCCCGCCGGTTTGCCGTTTCAGGCGGCCATGCTGGTGCACCGCGCGCCGGATCGTTTCGCGGTATGGGATGGCGGGCGCATGCGAGGCGACGGCGACGCCGAAACCGCCGGCGAGACGTTCCAGCGCCGCGCGCAGATGCAGCTCGCCCTGGCCGGCGACGATCGTTTCGCCTGACTCGCTGTGGCTGACGGCGAGGCCCGGCAGTTCCTCGCGGAGTTTTTGCAGGGCGCTGGAGAGGCGCACGTCATCCTTGCGGTCCGCGGTGGCGATCGCGAGCGTGTGCACGGGCGGCAGCGCGGTGGGCACGATCAGGGCGGCGCCGCCGGCATCGCCGAGGATGCTGCCTGTGGCAGCCTCGAGGCGCGCCAGGGCGGCGATTTCGCCGGATTGGATCTCGGCGACCTTGGTGGGTTCGCCGGCGGGGAATTTTGTGATGCCGCCGAGGCGGGTGCCGTTGATCTGGGCGCCGTCCTTCAGCGGGCCGCGCCAGATGCGGGCCCAGTTCAGCTTGCCGCCCTGGCCGGTGTGCTGGGTGCGGAAGATTTGCACGAGCGGCGGCCCTTCGGGGGCGACGCCGCGGCGGACGGCGGTTTGTTCCGCGGCCGGGGTGTCGTGGCGCAGCGCTTTCCACAGGCGGAAAATGCCCCAGCCGCGATCGGCGGCGCCGAACAGCACGCCGGCGACCTGGGCAGCGGCCTGGTCGGCGCGCAGTTGGCGATAGATTTCGGCTGAGCTGATGGTGGCGTCCTCGATCAGCTTTTCGAGCAGCACGTCGTCGTGGTCGGCGAGGACTTCGACCAGGCCGGCGCGGGCTTCCTGTTCGCGGGCTGCGAGTGAGGGCGGCGGTGCGGCGTGGGTCTGTTCGTCGCGGTAGGAGTAGGCGCGCTCGCTGATGACGTCGATGAAACCGCTGATGGCGTCGCCTTCGCGGATGGGGATTTCGCGCTGCACCAGGGGGCAGGAGGAATAGGGCTGCAGTGCCGCGATCGTTTCGTGGACCGGGTGGCCGAGGCTGTCGACGTGGTTCAGGAAGACCAGGAACGGCAGGTTGAAGCGGTGCAGCGTGTGCAGCAGGGGGCTGAGCGTGAGCGCGCGCGACGGCGCGTGGTCGGCGACGACGATGGCGAGGTCGGCGATGGCGAGCGCGTGCTCGGTGGCATGGACGAATTCGACGGAGCCTGGGCAGTCGATCAGCGCCCAGGGCTCTTCCATGAACTGGGTGTGGGCGATGCGGAGATCGTTGCCGCCGCGCTCGGCGCCGCGGACGAGTTTTGTTCCCGCGGCCGCGAGAAGGGCCTCGAACAGGGTGGATTTGCCGGTGCCGTAGGGGCCGACGATGGCGACCGTGCGCGGGCCGGAGGGGGTGTGCACCATGGCTGGACCTCCCGAGGTGTCTTTTGTTGGAGGGTAGCTTAGTGCGGTGGCGGAGGAAGGCTAGGGGCTCGGGCGAGGCGACCGGGATTGGGCCCGAACGTGGGGACTACGCTTCCGTGGGGAGGGCGGCCGGGCTCCTGACCCAGGGCGCGACAACACTATTGACACGGGGGTCGAGGGGATCACAGGGTCCGCCGCAGTGGCGTTCATTTGGGAAATGCCGGTCAAAATGATTTGCCTCGCAGGTGGTTTGGCTGGTTCTCAGATCGCTCCCGGAACTTCAACAATATTGGATGCAGGATCATGACGGCAACGATTAAAGAGACCTTCAATAAAAGCACCGACGGCTGGACCGTGATTGGGGATGTGCAATCCAGCGGGTGGGTGGCCAAGGGCGGCGATCCGAAGG
>JAATGE010000018.1 GCA_015654825.1 Rhodospirillales bacterium | reverse complement strand
GGTGCACGGCGCCGCGGCCAGCAGGATCAGCCCGGCGACGTAACCGTCGATCTGGCCGGCGGGCAGCAGCGGGCGGAACAGATGGTCGATGAACAGCCAGCCGAGCAACGCCATCGAGAACGGCTTGACCAGCCAGTTGATGCCCACCGTCGCCGCAATGCCGCGCCAGTGGCGGCCCACTTCGCCGAGCGCCGCCGGATCGATTTTCAGCAGCATCGGAACGATCATCAGCCAGACCAGCACGGCGACCGGCAAATTGACCTGTGCCACCGTTGCGTTGCCGAGCGCCTCGAACATGGAAGGCAGCGCCTGCCCGAACGCAATGCCGACAACGATGCAGAGCGCGACCCACAATGTGAGGTAACGCTCGAACACGCCCATGCCGGACGCCGCGCCGGGCGCGACGGCGGCAGCCTCACTCACCCCGAAATCCCCGCGATCCGCCGCTCCCGGCTTCCGCCGGCGCTTCGCCGTCCGCGCGGCCCGCGCCACGCGCCGGTTTTTCCAGGATGTCCAGCACGGTCTCGGACGGGCGACACAATTTCACGCCGAGCGACGTCACGACGATCGGCCGGTTGATCAGGATCGGGTGCGCCATCATGGCATCGATCGCCAGGTCGTCCGTCAGGCCGGGATCGCCCAGTCCCAGTTCGTCGTAGGGTGTTCCCTTCCGACGCAGCAGATCGCGCGCCGCCATTCCCATGCCGGCGATCAGCCGAACCAGCTCATCGCGGGTAGGCGGGGTCTTGAGGTATTCGATGACCACCGGATTTTCGCCGCTGTCGCGGATCAGGCCGAGAACATTACGCGAAGTGCCGCATGCCGGATTGTGGTAGATCGTAACGGTCATCACGCCCGATCCGGCCGCGCGGCCATGCACAGCATCCCGTAGCTCCGAATCGATAAAGCAATATCATCAACGGGCACGTGCAGCCGCTTCATGGCGTTTCCTTTCGGGCGTGATCCGGGCGGGCGCACACACCCCGGCGTCGCACGCGGCAACGTCGCAGGAAGCAGCGTCGCAGGAAGCAGCGTCGCCCTGGCAACAATTCTCGGTCAGATAGGCCAGAAGCCCGTTCATCGCGGCGTATTCGGCGGCATAGATCAGCGATCGCCCGTCACGCCTGAAACTGACCAGGCCGGCGTGACGAAGATGGTTCAGGTGAAAAGAAAGCGTCGCTGCCGGCAGCCCCAGGCGTTCCCCGATCTGGCCCGCGGCCAAACCGCCCCGGCCGGTCTGCACCAACAGCCGGAACACATCGAGCCGCGTCTCCTGCGCAAGCGCCGCCAGCGCGGCAATGGCACTCGACTTTTCCATATTTCAATTACAATGGAATTCTTGAACGTGTCAAGCATGGCTGATAGCGGGACGCTGCCATGGCCAAAGCATCGACCGGCCTCAAAATGCACTTTGCCCGCTCCATGCTGACCCACAGCCTCGCGTGGGGCGACGTCTGGCGAGTAGACTTCACGTTTCCGGATAACGATCCGGGGTACGGGGTAGATCGGGCCGTTTGCTGGTTGCCTCCGCATCAACAGTGGCAGTTGGAGTTCGCGATAGGCCAACGAATCCCGCCCCTGCGGTAGACCGCCCGTCCAGCAGCGGCCAATCCCGCTCGACGAGAATTCGCCAGCGTCTCGGTTTGGCCTCGCCTTGGCGGCAAACCTCGTAAGTTGTCATTGCGAAGCCGCGCTTTGGCCAATTGTTCGGGGCTCCCGCACATAGCCGAACTCGGCCCCGCCCGACCAGGCCCGTCCGTCAGGGTAACGAAGTTCGAGTCCCGCCAGATCGCTTTCATCGGCCAACGACATATTGACGCCCGTCTGGACATTGCCGAATCTCGATATGGCGCTCTCCGTCAGGGTGAAATGCGTCGTCGAACCACATCGGCCGCAGAAGTGGATTTCCGCGGCCGGATCGGCTTTGTCTTCCCGGCTAAAGTCTCTGGTCGCGCCCTCGACGCTGACTTCGGAGGGATGGAAATAGGACCAGCGAGCGCCAGACTTGCTGCATAGCGTGCAATTGCACTCGTTGATAAAGTCCGGGCGCTTTGCCACTTCGATGCGGACTTGACCGCAGAGACAGGTAAGTTTCAGCATTGCCGTCTTCTATCAGGAGCTCCGCTCGCCTGAAAGGCGCCGTGGGCTCCCACGCAGAGCCGAATTTCAAACTCGGACACGACCGACAATCCGCCCGCTTGAGAGCCACCAGTCGTCTAGCGGAGTTCCGCGGAACGGCGCGAGAACACCACGGAATGGCATGCGGGCGAGGCATCCCATTCCGCGCGCGGCGACCCGCCGCATTGGCATATCCTGCCATCAGCGCCTGCACTGCCCGCGCGGCTGCCATCTCCGGCACAGCCAAGAGCGTGTGCAAGGACGATCGAGGGCCGGGTCGCACAGCCGCGCACCTCATCCTATACCGCGTCATCCGATCCGAATCGGATTGGCGTCGGTCGAGCGATGCATGACAGCGTGGAAGTTTCGCGACATGCCCCGAAGCAATTTGGCGACGAGTGACCGTGCCCCGGTCGGCATGGTCCCGATTACGGCACCCCACGCTTCCGCGTGACGAAACCCATGCCATCCCCCGCCGCCCTGCTGGCCTGGTACGATCGCAACCGCCGCCGCATGCCCTGGCGCACGCTCCCAGGCGAAACCCCCGACCCCTACCGCGTCTGGCTCAGCGAAATCATGCTGCAGCAAACCACCGTCACCGCGGTGATCCCCTATTTCGAGCGTTTCCTGACCCTGTTCCCCACCGTCGAAACCCTGGCCGCCGCGGATGAGACCCGGGTCATGGCCGCCTGGGCCGGCCTCGGCTACTACGCCCGCGCCCGCAACCTGCACGCCTGCGCCAGGGAAATCGCCAACCTCGGCGGAAAATTCCCGACCGATATCGAAACCCTCCGCGCCCTCCCCGGCATCGGCCCCTACACCGCCAACGCGGTGGCCGCGATCGCCTTCAACCAGCCGGTCATCCCCGTCGACGGCAACGTCGAGCGCATCGCCGCCCGCCTGTTTGCCATCGAAACCCCGCTGCCCGCCGCGCGGCCCGCTTTGGCCAAAGCCGCCGCCACCCTCAACCACACCCCGGAATCGCATCACCGCGCCGCGGATTTCGCCCAGGCCCTGTTCGACCTCGGCGCCACCATCTGCACCCCTCGCCCGCTCTGTGCGCTGTGCCCCTGGTCCCCCCACTGCGCTGCCCACCGCGCCGGCATCGCCGACCAACTGCCGCGCCGCGCGCCGAAAAAAACCCGCCCCACCCGCCACGGCGCGCATTTCTGGCTGCAGGATTCTTCCGGCCAGGTCCTGCTCCGCCGCCGCCCCCCCAGCGGCCTGCTCGGCGGCATGACGGAGTTGCCCGGCACCGACTGGCGCGCCACCCCATTTCCGGCGCAGGAAGCGCACCGGCTGGCCCCCATGCCAGCCGCCTGGCGCCACCGCGGAAAAGTGCACCACGTGTTCACCCATTTCGAACTGCACCTGGATGTCTACGCCGCCACCGTGCCCGCCATCGCGGCCACCGGCTTCCTGCGCCCGGCCGCCGCCCTGCACGGCGAAGCGCTGCCCAGCGTCATGCGCAAATGCGTCGCCGTAGCCCGCCAGGAGCCCGCATGAACCCCTACATCCTGGTCGCCGCCGGCGGTGCTGCCGGCAGCGTCGCCCGCTACGGCCTGGCGCTTGCGATCGCCCGCCTGGCCGGCACCGCCTTCCCCTGGGGCACCGTGCTGATCAACATCCTCGGCAGTTTTGTGATTGGCTGGTTCGCCGAGCTTTCCGCCGCCTACGGCCGCCACCCCGCCAGCGAGGCCACCCGCGCGCTTGTCATGGCCGGCCTGTGCGGCGGCTTCACGACGTTTTCCGCCTTCAGCCTGCAAACCATCGATCTGCTGCGCGGCGGCCAGCCGCTGCGCGCCGGCGCCAACGTCGTCGCCTCCGTCGTGCTATGCCTCGCCGCCACCGCCCTCGGCATGCGCCTCGCCCAAGCATAGGGAAGCAAAAATGTCTGCTACCATCGACCACGCTCCGGACTGGACCATTCCGCAGAACTGGGAGCGCTACACCGCCACCGAGCACCGCACCTGGACCACGCTGTACGACCGCCAGGCCGCCCTGCTTCCCAACCGCGCCTGCAACGAATTCCTCGATGGCCTCGCCGCGCTCGATTTGCACACCGGCGGCATCCCCGATTTCCGCCGCCTGTCGGAAACATTGATGCGGCTGACCGGCTGGCAAGTCGTCGCCGTCCCCGGCCTGGTTCCCGAGGATATCTTCTTCGACCACCTCGCCAACCGCCGCTTTCCCGCGGGCAACTTCATCCGCACGCCCGACCAGCTCGACTATCTGCAGGAGCCGGACGTCTTCCATGACGTGTTCGGCCACGTGCCCATGCTCACCGATGCGACCTTCGCCGACTACATGCAGAAGTACGGCGAGGGCGGCGCCCGCGCCCTTCGCCTGGGGCGG
>JAATGE010000288.1 GCA_015654825.1 Rhodospirillales bacterium | reverse complement strand
GCGCAGCACGCTCTCGCGTGACGGCCCCAGCGGGTCCAGGGCAGAGCCCTGGCCTTGCGTGCACCTACGCCACCAGCCCGCGCACCATCGCCTCCGCCAGCAGCGCCAATCTCGCCGAAATCGTACCAATATCCGTGGCGCAGTTCGCGCCCCCCGTGCTGGCTGCCAGCATTGTCTGGGCCGCCGCACCCGGGTCGGCCACGCCGAGCTCCGCGAGCGCCCGCGCCAGCGCTGCAACGATGCGTTGTTCCGCGGCGGCAAACACCGGGCCGGCCAGCCGGTCTTTCGCCGCGAACAGATCGGCCGCGAACGGCGATTGCTTCGCCACGTGGAACGTCATTTCGTGTTTCGCCTGCAACGCACCGCGGATGCGCGCCGCGGCGGCCCCGGGCCCGGTCAGCGCCGCCTCCACCGAGTCCACCATCTGCTCGGCGAGCCGGCCGGCGACCTGGCGAAACGCATCTTCCTTGTCGGCGAAATACGCGTAGGCCGTGGCCCGCGCGACGCCCGCCTCGGCCGCGATGCGTTCCATGCTGGCCCCGCGCAGCCCCTCGCGGACAAAAACCGCCTGCGCCGCATCGATCAGGCGCTCGCGACGGGCTTCGACGCGCGCGTTGGCTGCGGTGACCGACATGCGCGCATCATGCGGCCGGCCGGGATGGCGTCAAGCAACCTGCTGATCAAATTGGTCAGCTAACGTCGTAAACGTAAGCCCCGATCGCCCGTCCCGCGCCTCAATCCGCCGCCAGCGTCGCGACCCCGCGCGCCAGACTCAAACCCACCGCCTCCGCCACCCGTATGCCGTCGACCGCGGCCGAGAGAATGCCGCCGGCGTATCCGGCGCCCTCGCCCGCCGGATACAGGCCCTGCGTGTTCAGGCTTTGCAGGCTGCCGCCGCGTGTCACGCGGATCGGCGCGCTGGTGCGTGTTTCGACGCCCGTCATGATGGCGTCTCCCCGATCGAACCCGGCGATCTTGCGCCCGAACACCGGCAACGCCTCCCGCATCGCCGCCACCGCGTAGTCCGGCAGGATCGCCGCCAGGTCGCACGGCACCACGCCCGGCTTGTACGACGGAACCGTATCCCCGAACGCTGTGCTCGCCCGCCCCGCCAGAAAATCCCCGACGAGTTGGCCGGGCGCCCGATACGTGCCGCCGCCGGCGGCGAAGGCCGCCTGCTCCAGCCGGCGCTGCAGCTCCACGCCGGCCAGCACGTCGCCCGGAAAATCGCGCGGTTCGATGCCGACCACGATGCCCGCGTTGGCGTTCCGTTCCGCCCGCGAATACTGGCTCATCCCGTTCGTTACCACGCCGCCCGGCTCGCTCGCCGCCGCCACGACGGTGCCGCCCGGACACATGCAGAAACTATAGACCGAGCGCCCGTTGCCGCCATGATGCACCAGCTTGTAGTCCGCCGCGCCCAGTATCCTGTTGCCCGCGTCGGCGCCGTAGCGCGCCCGGTCGATCAGCGATTGCGGATGTTCTATCCGAACCCCGATCGAAAACGGTTTTTTCTCGACATGCACGCCGCTTTCCACCAGCGAGGTAAACAGATCGCGCGCGGAATGGCCGGGCGCCAGCACCACGTGGCTGGCGAGGATTTCCTCCCCGCCGGCCAGCCGCACGCCGGCGATCCGCCTCGGCGCGCCCTCGATCAGCAGCCGCTCCACGCGGGCCCCGAACCGGTATTCGCCGCCGAGCCGAATAATCTCGGCGCGCAGCGCCTCGACGACGGTCACCAGACGGAACGTGCCGATATGCGGCTTGTTGACCCAAATGATTTCTTCGGGCGCGCCGGCGCGAACGAAGACCTGCAGCACGCGCCGGCCCAGATGCGCCGGGTCCTTGATGCCGGAATAGAGTTTTCCGTCGGAAAAGGTGCCGGCGCCGCCCTCGCCGAATTGCACGTTGCTTTCGGGGTTCAGCGCGCCTTTGCGCCAGAAACCGAACGTGTCGGCGGTGCGTTCGCGCACCACCTTTCCGCGCTCCAGCACGATCGGGCGAAACCCCATTTCCGCCAGCGTCAAGGCCGCGAACAGGCCGCACGGGCCGGCCCCGATCACCAGCGGCCGCGCCCAATCCCCGGCAGGCGCGCGTACCGGCAGGCGGTAGGTCATGTCGGGCGTCAGCCCGACATGCGGATCGCCGGCGAACCGCGCCAGCAACGCGGCCTCGTCGGTTACCTCGGCGTCCAGCGTATAGATCAACTGGATGCCGCCGCGCCGCCGCGCATCCGCGGCGCGGCGGAATACGGTCACGCTGCCCAGCGCTTCCGGTGAAATATCCAGGCGGACCAGCACCGCGGCGCGCAGGGCTTCGGGGGGGTGGTTCAGGGGGAGTCTCAGGTCGGTCAGGCGGATCATGGGGGTAGTATATAGAAGGCCAGGGGGCTCCGCCCCCTGGACCCCCGTCGGCGTGCCGCCGCTGTCGTACGCGCTGCGCGGCGGGAG
>JAATGE010000508.1 GCA_015654825.1 Rhodospirillales bacterium | reverse complement strand
GACTCCAATCCGCCCGTCCTGCGGAACAGCACGTAAACCGGCCAATGCCACAGATACAGCGAGTACGAGATGCGGCCGATATAGACCACCGGCCGCGATGTCAGGCCGCTTCGCAGCACGCGGGATTCCGTTCCGGCCCTGACCAGCGCCAGCAGCAGCGCGGTGGCGCCGCACGGCAGCAGGCTGGCGGGATACGGCGTGCGGTCGGCCGCGGTCGTGGCAAACGCGTAGGCGAGCACCGCCGCACAGGCGAGTGACGCAAATGCAGCCGGGCGGCCGGTGGCGATGAAACCGGGACGCGAGGAAAGCTTAAACGCCAGGACGCCCAGCGCCAGTTCCCCGAAACGGCTGAAAATCAGATAGAATCCGGCAATCCTGTCGGTGCCGGCGGCATGGTACGCAAGCGCCACGGAAAGTACCAGCGCCGCCGCGAACAAACCGGCGGACAGCGCGCGCCACCCGGTCAGCCACGGCAGGAACAGCCATGGGAATAGGGCGTAAAACTGCTCCTCGACGCCGAGCGACCAGGTGTGCGTGAACATGTTGTATTCGGCGCGCGGCGCGAAATAATTGCCCTCCGCATGGGCCAGCACGAAATTGCTGTAGCCCAGCACGGCGGCAAGCCCGGTTCTCTCGTTAATCGCGCTGAGCCACGAATACGGAATGAACAGCATGGAAAGCAGGCTGCTGACCAGCAGGCAGACATACAGCGCCGGCAGAATGCGCGTCGCGCGCCGGGCGTAGAACAGGCCAAGCAACTGGCGAATGCCGGTAATGCCCGACGGCGGCAGCGCACCGCTGACAACAAACCCCGGAATCACGAAGAAAATGTCGACGCCGAGAAAACCACCCGGCAGCAGGGCGCCGTTCAGATGGTAGAGCATGACGGACAGCACCGCGACCGCGCGCAACCCGTCGATCGGCGCCAGATGGGGAATCGAGGCTTTTTGCATCAGGCGGCTTTGCCATCGGCCCCGGGCCAAGGCAAACCCCCGCGGCTTGGGTTTTGCAAGCAAACCCCTGCGGCTTGCGTTTTGAACTTGCGTTTTGAAACTTGCGTTTTGCTACGGGCTTTGCTCCGCTCGATCAGCCTCAGCCGCCGGGAGCCCGCATGATGCCGACCTGGAAGTATCTCGCCGTCGCCGTGCTGGCGTGGCCCCACCTGGCCGCGGCGGCGACGCCGCCCGGCGTGCAACAGGCGGGGGACTGCTTCGTCCCGGCGCTCAACGGCACCGACCCGGCGCCGTTTGTCGCCGCGTTCGCGCCCCAGGCCAGCATCACGGACACGCTCGGGGCCTACAACTGGCAGGGCAAGGATGCGCCCGCCCGCTATTTCACGGCCCTGCAGGCGGAGGTGAAGGCGGTCGGCTGGACCGGCCTGCAACTGGCGCCGCGTGGCGAGGAAACCGTCATGGACAAGGCCGGCCACGCCTACGCCGCGGTGCCGTTGTTCGTGAATTATTCGGTCCATGGCCAGAAGAAGCAGGACCAGGGTATTTTCACGCTGACCCTGGCCAAGGCCGGCAAAAGCTGGAAGATCACGTCCGCGACGTGGACCTATACCAGCCCTCCGGGCTGAGGCATCAGCGGTGGCGCTGAGCCAGGGCCGGCGTTCAGACCGGAGGTGATGCGGTGCCAGAGCTAACTCAGAGCGAATTCGCGGGAGTGGTCGTGCGCGGGATGGCGCAGCGCTGGTGGGTGCTGGCGCTGCGCGGCGTCGCGGCGCTGGTGTTCGGCCTGCTGGCGCTGATGGCGCCGGGCATGACGCTGGTGGTGCTGACCATCTGGTTCGCCGCCTTCATGGCGGTGGACGGCGTGCTGGCAACCGTCACCGGCATCGGCGCAGTGGCGCATCACCGCCATGGCGCCGCGCTGATCGCCGAAGGCGAGCTGAGCCTGGTGGTCGCCGCCATCGTGCTGGCCTGGCCGGGCGTGGGCATCGCCGGCTTCGTGCTGCTGGCCGCGATCTGGGCGATCGTGACCGGCGCCGCGCTTCCGTGGGGCGCCGTCGCCCTGCCGCTCCCCACACGCCGCTTT
>JAATGE010000550.1 GCA_015654825.1 Rhodospirillales bacterium | reverse complement strand
CTTGTCGAACACCTGGAAGAAGATTTCGTGCACATCGGAGTGCGCCTTCTCGACCTCGTCGAGCAGCACTACCGAATAGGGTTTGCGCCGCACCGCCTCGGTCAGCACGCCGCCCTCGCCGTAGCCGACATACCCGGGCGGCGCGCCTTTCAGCGTGCTGACGGTATGCGCTTCCTGGAACTCGCTCATATTGATGGTGATTAGATTCTGCTCGCCACCGTAGAGCGATTCGGCCAGGGCCAACGCCGTTTCCGTCTTGCCGACGCCGGAAGGGCCACACAGCATGAACACGCCAATCGGCTTGCTGGGATTATCCAGACAGGCCCGCGACGTCTGCACGCGTTTGGCAATCATCTGCAGGCCGTGATCCTGGCCTATCACGCGCTTGCCCAGGGTTTCGGCCAGCACCAGGACCGCGGCCACTTCATTCTTGACCATGCGGCCGACCGGAATGCCGGTCCAGTCGCCGACCACGGCGGCCACGGCCTGCGCGTCGACGCTTGGCAATATCAGCGGCGTTTCGCCCTGATGGGCGGAAAGCTCCGCCTGCAATTGCCGCAACTCGTCGATTTTCGCGGCGCGATCGGGATCCGGCGGCGGTTCGGTACCCTCCACGGCGGCATCGACCGGCGCCGCCCCGTCACGCAGTGCCGCGCGCAGGCCCAGCAGGCGATCGACCATTGCTTTTTCCGAAAACCATCTCGTTTCCAGTCCGCTTAGCGACTCACGTTCCGCTTCCAGTGCTTTGCGGGCAGAGGTTTCACGCGCCACCGCGTCGATGCCGATCGCCGATTCGCGCGCGATGATCTCCAGTTCCGTTTCCAGTGCCTGAATGCGTCGCCGGCAATCGTCCACCGCCGGCGGCACCGCGTGCTGGCTGACGGCGACCCGTGCCGCCGCCGTATCGAGCAGGCTGACGGATTTGTCCGGCAATTGGCGGGCAGGAATATAGCGGTGGGATAGGCGCACGGCCGCCTCGATCGCTTCGTCGAGGATTTGCACGCGATGATGTTTTTCCAGCGGACTGGCGATGCCGCGCATCATCAGGATGGCCTTCTCCTCGCTCGGCTCGTCCACCTGCACAACCTGGAAACGCCTGGTCAGCGCGGGGTCCTTTTCAAAATACTTCTTGTATTCGGCGAACGTGGTTGCGGCGACCGTGCGCAGCGTGCCGCGTGCCAGCGCCGGTTTCAGCAGGTTGGCCGCGTCGCCCGTGCCGGCGGCGCCCCCTGCCCCGATCAATGTGTGGGCTTCGTCAATGAACAGGATGATCGGCTTGGGCGAGCTTTGCACCTCCTCGATCACCTGGCGCAGCCGGTTCTCGAATTCGCCTTTCATGCTGGCGCCGGCTTGCAGCAGGCCGACATCGAGCACGCGCAGGCTGACATCCTTCAATGCCGGCGGCACGTCGCCGGCAACAATACGCAGGGCAAATCCTTCGACCACGGCGGTCTTGCCAACGCCGGCCTCGCCGGTGAGGATGGGATTGTTCTGGCGGCGACGCATCAGCACGTCCACCACCTGGCGAATTTCCGCGTCGCGGCCGACGATGGGATCGATCTCGCCGTTGCGGGCGCGCTCGGTCAGGTCGACCGAGAATTTTCCCAAGGCTTCCTGCTTGCCCATCTGCGCCGGCGCCATGGCGCCGCTCGCCTCGCCGGGAGCCGCGCTGCCGTCGGTGGCGGAAAGCGAGGCTTCCGGCGACACCGACAGCAATTTGGCAAAATCGTCGGCCAGCGCCTCCGCCTTGATTTTCTCGAACGTTCTGCTGATGGCGTAAAGCGCATTGCGCAGCGTCGCCGTGCGCAAAATCCCAACCATCAGATGGCCGGTGCGGACCTGGTGCTCGCCGAACATCAGCGTGGCAAACACCCAGCCGCGTTCGATCGATTCCTCGATATTGGGGGAAAAATCGGAAATCGAGGTGGCGCCGCGCGGCAGCTTGTCGAGCGACGCGGTAATGTCGGACGCGAGCCGCGCCACGTCGATTTCGTAATGCCGCACGATGCGATGGAGATCGGAATCCTGGGTCTGCAGAATCTGATGCAGCCAGTGCACAAGCTCCACATATGGGTTGCCGCGCAGCTTGCAGAATACGGTCGCCCCCTCGATGGCCTTGTAGGCCACGGCATTGAGCTTGCCGAAAAGTGCGGCGCGGCTGATTTCGGTCATTGGGCGGCCCCCATCTGGTCGGTTCTGGTGTGTTCGTCGATCCGTTGCGCCATGCTGTCCGCACTCGCGTTCAGAAACAAGTCGCCAGCATCCGTGCCGGTGCGGCGCGGCATCAACCAGGTAGTCCAGCCCAGCCTGCCCTGGCGGCCGAGCAGCGTGGGCGGCACCTCATCGGCGCGCAGCACCATGTTCACGTCCCACAGCTTCGTATCGCCGGCGTAGTTGCGCACGATCGGCACCAGCCGGTGGAAGCTGAGGCCCCCGGGCAGCAGGCGCAGATAATCGGCGAGGCTCAGCGGGCCGAACACCAGGCGGAATTTCTCCTGCCGCGTCCACACTCGTCCGCCGAGGATGGCGGTGCGGCCGATCACGCCGGTCGCGCGACTCACCCCGAGGCTGGTGCGGTCCCCCGGTTCCAGCCGCAGCCACGTTCCGATGAAACATTCCAGCCGCACAGGGATGGTGAAAAATGCCGAAAGGATGGCGGCGAGCCCTTCCGCGTGGCGCGTCTGATTGGCGAACAACCCGACGAAATGCAATCTCGACAAATCCGGCATGCCATCGCGGGCGTGCAGGCTTTCCATGCCGTAGCCCGCAAGGGCGCCAACGTAGGTGGCAAAACGGTCGTCGCGCGGCCGGTCGAAACTGATGGTAGGCCGGCTGTCCGCCCAGGCGCGCCAGAACAGCGAAAGCGCGCGATGATGGAATATGTCAGCGAAGCGCTGAAAGGTTGGGTCGCGCGCGTTACGCCTTCGCTCGCGCGCGTATTCAGTCAGATGCAGCGGCAATGGGCCGTCGGGGCCGAACAGACCGAAGAAATGCACCAGCAGTCGCGGCGGAAATCCCTCAGGCGCCTCCCAGCCCGCCAACGTCGCCGGGGCGAAGGTGACGCCTGGCTCCTGTGCCAGCCGCACCGCATCCTGTGCCGGGCGGGCGCTGCGGCCCAGCCGCGGGCGATCGGCGTGCGCCGCTTCCAGGCGCCGCATGGCCAGATAGAAGCCGAACGCATGCGGTTCCGCCGCCAGCCGCCGCAGAAAGGCCGCCAGCACTTCGGGCACCGCCGACGTCGCTACAGAACCGGCCGCATCCCCAGCCGCATCGGCCACCGCATTATCTCCCCGCGTTCCGGCGTACGCATTACCGTTTCGGTGAACGCATTGATTGCTACGTATTTGGCGAAGAACCTGTCCAGCACGGCAGCCAGCACAATGCCGCCGGTGCCGCCGAACGGCGCTTCGTCGATCGAAACCGTGATTTCCAGCCCCCGGCCGGCTGCGACCGGGCCGGCGCCCGGAATGCGGCGCACCACCGGGCGCGAGCGCACCGACAGCAATCCTTCAAGTTGGCGCGCCGCCAGCGACCCGGCGGAGGGCACGTAAAGGCGCAACAGTTCGCGCAGCGCGGCGGCACCGTGCAGCGCATCGGTGTCGAGCAGCGACAGGTAATTCAGGCCGAGATGCGAAATGAAACGCCAGGCATAGTCGCCGTCGCCGCGGCACGGGCGCGGCGGCACCGGCCCGACCAGACACCGCACGGCCGCCACCGGCGCGCTGACCGCGATGGTGAAATCGGTGTGCTGCTTGCCAACCGGCATCGATAGCGCCAGGTCGCGGTTGGTGCAGAGCAGATCCAGGCTCAACTGACGCAGGCTGTGCTGCAGCTTCACATGGTCCGGATCAACCAGCGAAATAAACGCTTCGTGACCGATATAGGAACTGCGCGGGCCACGCTGGCGCGCACGCGCGGACAGCAGGCGCGGTTGGCGCCGCAATGCGTAGTATGCGCGGTGCTCCGGATTGCGGCTGAGATCGTTGGCCGCATAGAACGGCAAAAATTGTGTCGGGGCGCTGCCGTCCGCGGCATATCCCTCGACCGACTGCACGGAGAAAACTTCAAAATCGAGCGGGCGCATGCGGTCCGGCACAATCAGGTGTTCGACGTCGCGGTCGGAGAGGTTGATGCGATCGCTGCGGCGGTTGAACAGGTTGATCGCCGGCGTGCAAAACAGTGCGAGATGATCGGGGCCGAAGCCTGCCGCCAGGGAAGGTTCGCCGCGGGTCAGCAGCAGCACGATTTCCAGCTCGTTGCCGGCGCAACGAATCGCCGCGCGGTCCAGCCCGTCCAGCGCAACGAACAGGAACCGCTCGGGCATCGCGTAATATTCCTGCAACAGCCGGTAGCCGTCGAAACTCTGGCCGGTGCGCGGCAGCAACGCTTCCTCCGGTTCGAAACCGACCGGGCCGATGGCGGTGGGCGGCAGCCGCTCCTGCCACGGTACCGGCCGCGTGGTGGGGCGCACGTGGATGGCGGCAACGTTGGCGATCAGCTGTTCATACAGGCGCGCCCTGGTGCTTTCTGGCCCGCCCATGAAGAAGGTAAGTTTATCCAGCAGGATCTTGTTGAACGGATCCGGCCCAGTGGCGCGCAGGCGGAGCCGGATGGCCGCCTTCACGCCCCGCTGATCCGGTAGCCCCAGGGCGGCAACCGCTGCGGGCGAGGCGATATATTCGGCTTCGGCAATTTCTATCGGCAGCAACTGCACCGGGTGCGCGGTGCGGAATTCGCAGTTGGTCTGATCTTCGGTGCCAAGCAGGCTGCGCAGTTCCGTTTTCGGCGGCAGCGTGACGCCGGCCGGCAGGGCATTCAAAGCCGAATCGGGCTTGAACTGCACCACCGTCATGGCCGGCGTCGGCGCCAGATAGTGCGGGTAGACCATCTGCAGCAGGGACTGGGTAAAGGTCGGGAATTCCGCCTCGAGTTTCAATTGCACGCGGGCGGTGAGGAAGGCGAAACCCTCGAGCAGCCGTTCCACATAGGGATCTGCGACCTCGAGATTGCCGAGGCTGAGGCGGCTGGCGATCTTTGGGAATTCGGCAGCGAACTCGGCGCCCATTTCGCGGATGAATGAGAGCTCTTGCTCGTAGAAGTGGAGGAGGCGCGGGTCCATTAGGAAGTAAGGCCAGGGGCTCTGCCCCTGGACCCCGCTGGGGCCTTAGGCCCCAGACCCCAATTCGTTGGGGGGAACGGCGAAGGCTGAAAACTCATGCCTGGAACTGGCTTCGCCGGGGAGACGAAGAAAAGCCGCGCAGCGCTAAATGGGGTCTGGGGACTAGTCCCCAGCGGGGTCCAGGGGCAGAGCCCCTGGCTTTTTTTCTTCCACTTCATCCCCGCGGCCTTGCGTCTTTAACCACCGCCAACCGCGTCTCCAGCTCGATCGCCGTTTCCAAAAACAACTGTTGCGGTACCGGCTGTGCCCACAACTCACCCTCGATTTCGAACACCAAGGCCGTCGGCCCGTCCGTCTCGCCCGCGGCGCGCGCCCGCACCCGCAGGCTATCCGGTGAAATGCGCGGCTCGAACGTCTTGATGGCGGTGGCGATCGCCGCTTCCAGTGCCTGGCTGCGTCCATCGAGCGCGAACAGGCCGGCGAAGCCCGGGATGCCGTAATTCAGCGTCGATGCCGCCACCTGCGGTGTTTTTGCCAGATCTTCCGTGGTGGCCAGGTTCGTGGTGTTCAGCAGCCAGGCCAGATCGCGCAGCACCGCCTGGCGCAATGCCGCCATGCTCAGCACCTGCTGATCGGCCGAATCGCGCGTGTGTTCCGGTGCCGCATCGGTCAGCCGGTCCAACAACGACGGTTGCAGCCGCTCGCGAGACGCGAGGTTAAGCGGCATTTGTTACCCCCCCGCGGCCGGTCACTCGTTACGCGGCCTCGTGCAGCACCAGGGTGCGCACATCGAGAAGCGCGGTTTCGCCGGCGTCGGTCGCGAGCATGCGTTGGCCGAGGCCGAGCGCCCAGCCGTCCTGCTCCTGCCATTCGGTGCGGCGGCCTAGCGCCAGCGCGGCCTCCCCGTTCTGCGATCCGGGATAGCGCGCCGGAATGAAGCCAACACCGTCGCCGCCGTTCGCCCAGACGAAATTCGCCGGCATCCATACCTGGTCGCGCAAATCCGTGGGCATTTCCTGCTCGATTTTCCGCACCTGGTGAAATGGCACCCAAACGTAGCGGCCTTCGACAACGGCTTCGAGAATTGGGCCGAGGCGCGGGTCCGCGTCGGCGATCCACTCGAACGGTTCGCCGTTCAGGGTGCCGGGTGTCGCCGGTGCGGCTTCGAACGCCTGATCGCGCAATGCGGCCGCCTCATCCGGCTTGCCGGCGGCGAGCAGCCGCAGCGCTTCGATCTGTAACGACATCCACGGTGCCGGATCGCCAAAAATGGTCGGCGTACGCTGGCCGGCAAAAATGCGTTCGCGCAACACCTCGCACCTGATCAGCGTGCGGTAGGTTTGCGCCATCGGAATGGCCGCCGGATCCATCTCGCCGGCAGCCGCGAGCTGGATCAACGCGCGTTCCCACGCGCCGGTGACACAGAACAGCTGAAACAGGAAAGTGCGCAATCGCGCGTCTCGCGGCGCGCGGCGCACTTCCCCTTTCAGCTGCTCCAGTGCCCCCTGCGGATCGCCTGCGCGCAGCAACGACAGGCTGTCCATGTCGCCCAACTTTCGGCCCGATCTCCGCTCAGGTGCTGAGCGGCATGATCGGCATCATGGTCTGGTCGGACTTGTTGTTGACGCGGTTCCAGCCGCCCGGCACCGCCGTCGCTAGCGAGCCGTCCGGGTTCTGCATCGAGTAGCGAACCAGCAGACCGCCGTACTCGAACGTCACCGTCTCCTTCGGCGATTCGTCGTCATGCGCCCAGGAAATGGTTTTCACCGCGACCAGCTTGAAGTCGAAGCGCAGGAACACCTGGCCGCTGGTGGGGCCGCCGGTGCTCTTGCGCAGCGCCAGCGTCACCCATTTGAACGCCGTGCCGGCGCAGGCCATTTGGTAGAAGACCGGTGAGGCGCGGTCGATTTTCCGGGTGATCGAGAACGGGTTGAAGGTCACCTTGCCCGCGCCGGCGCCGACGCTCTGGCTGCCGATATTCAGTGTCTGCTCAATATCGAAGCTGTAATCCTCGATTTCAAAAATCTGATGATTGCTGGCGAGTGACGGCAGCGCCGGATTGCCGCCGCTCGTATCGGTCGCCAGCGGCTCATTGTTCTGCGCCATATCCACCTGGGATTCCGAGGTCAGGCCCGGGCCTTTGCCGGAACCCGGCGGCATCGTGTACGGAATGAATGCCATATATGAGTCTATTGCCATGCGCGTTGCTCCTGTTCAAAAAACTTCTGCTCCGGCCTGCCGACCTATTTCGGCATGCGGGATACCAGCCGCAGGGACACCGTGAGGCCCTCCAACTGGTAGTGCGGCTTGAGGAAAAACTTTGCGGCGTAGTAACCGGGGTTTTCCTCGTTCGCCTCGACGACGACGACACCCTCGGCCAGCGGGTGGGTTGACTTCCATTCCTCCGTGGAGGTGCCGCCCGATCCGTCGACGTAATTGTTCAGCCAGTTCTGCAGCCAGCCTTGCAATTGCGCCATGCTCATGGTGCTGCCGATTTTATCGCGCACCATGCATTTCAGGTAATGCGCGAAGCGGCAGCTGGCGAACAGATAGGGCAGCCGCGCCGCCAGATTGGCGTTCGCCGTCGCACCGGGATCGTCATATTCCTGCGGCTTCTGCAGCGATTGCGCGCCGATGAACGCGGCGAAATCGCTGTTCTTCTTGTAGATCAGCGGCATGAAGCCGTTTTTCGCGAGCTCCGCCTCGCGCCGGTCGCTGATCGCGATCTCGCACGGGCATTTCATCGCGACACCGCCATCGTCGCTCGGGAAGGTATGCGTCGGCAGGCCCTCGACCGCGCCGCCGCTTTCCACACCGCGGATACGCGTGGTCCAGCCATACAGCTTGAACGCGCGCGTGATGTTGGTGGCCATGGCGTAGGCCGCATTGCACCAGGTGTACTTCGCGCTGTCGGCACCCTCGGTGTCTTCCTCGAACGCGAACTCCTCGACCGGTTCGGTTTTCGCGCCATACGGCAGGCGGGCCAGGAAGCGCGGCATGGCGAGGCCGATATAACGCGCGTCCTCGCTCTCGCGCAGCGAGCGCCAGGCGGCATATTCCGGGGTCTGGAAGATCTTGGTCAGGTCCCGCGGGTTGGCCAGTTCGTTCCAGCTGTCCATTTGCATGACGGAGGGCGCGGCGGCTGCCAGGAACGGTGCGTGGGCGGCGGACGCGACACCGGCGAGGTCGCCGAGCAACTGGGTGTCCATCGGGCTGTGGTCGAAATAATAATCGCCCATCAGCAGGCCGAATGGCTCGCCGCCGAACTGGCCGTATTCCTCTTCATAGATCTTCTTGAACAGCGGGCTTTGCTCCCACGCGGTGCCGCGGAACTTCTTCAGCGACTTGCCGACGTCCTTCTTAGAGACGTTCAGCACCTTGATCTTCAGTGTCTCGTCGGTCTCGGTGTTGTTCACCAGATAATGCAGCCCGCGCCAGGCGGATTCGAGTTGCTGAAAGCTCTCGTCGTGCATCACGAGGTTGACCTGCTCGGTCAGCTTGGCATCGATGCCGGCAATCAGCCGGTTGATCGTGGTCAGCGCGTCATCCGACAGCAGCGCGGTGTTGGCGAGCGCCTGCCGCGCGAGCGTCTGCACGGCCTCCTGCACTGCCTCCGCCGCACGGTCGCTGCGTGGCTTGAACTCCTTGTTCAGCAGCGTGGTGAAGTCGGTGCCTTCACTGGTAACAACGCCGGCCTGCGGACCGGCGGCGCCTTGAGTTGCTGACATCTTACTAGCCCTCCGCGCTGTCGTCGGTCGCGGCCGGCTTTGGCGTCGACGCCAGCGTCTGCAACAGTGCCGGGTCGGCCAGCACCTGGTTGATCAGCCCCTCGGCACCGGTCTTGCAGTCCATGTATGTCATCAGGTTGGAAAGCTGCGTGCGCGCCTCGAGCAGCTTGTTCAAGCCCTCGACCTTGCGCGCGACCGCCGCCGGCGAGAAATCGTCCATGCTCTCGAATGTGATGTCGACCGCCAAGTTGCCCTCGCCGGTCAGCGTGTTGGGCACCGTGAAGGCCACCCGTGGCTTGATCGCCTTCATCCGCTCATCGAAATTATCGACGTCGATTTCGAGGAATTTGCGGTCGTCGATCGCCGGCAGTGCCTCGCTGGGCTTGCCGGAGAGGTCGGACATCACGCCGACCACAAACGGCAACTGCACCTTCTTCTGGGCGCCGTAGGTTTCAACGTCATATTCGATCTGCACCCGCGGCGCGCGGTTGCGCGCAATGAACTTCTGGCTGCTGGCCTTTGCCATCCCTACCCCCGGTTAGCTGCGTCGGAAGGCGATAACGGACCCGAATGCCGGCTCCGGCCGCAATCCCGCCCTGTTGTAATGCTACTTAACCTAAATCCCCGGTTTAGTCATCCCGTGCGCCGGTAACGAACTGCGCCTGACTCACGCTATCAGGTGCCAAATCGCGCAGGATATCAATGAAATTCTTGTCGGCAAGGCGGCGCGCCCGCTCCAGCAGCAACGGCAGAGGGCTGGAGGGTTCATAGCGCCGGTAATAGTCGAGTATCAAATCCAGCAGGCGCATAGCGTCGGCGCGCGTCGTGACGGCACCGAGCGACGCGGCACTGACACCGGCGGCGCGTACGACGGCGGGGGCCGCGTCACCGGCCGGGCCGACCTCCACTACATCCTCGGGTTCCGGCTCCCCGGGCACACCTTGCGGCGTGTAACGGTCTACATAGCGTTGCGCCTCGCGCAGCAACTTCGTCAGTTCGCCGAGATCGGGGCCGGTGCCGAAACCGGCATTGCTGTCGAACGCCGCCGGTATGCCGGTCGACGCATCGATCGCCAGCGCCAGGCCCTCGCGCAACGCAGTCAAGCGTGCCTGATCGGTATCCTGAAATGCGCCGCGCAGCATGCTTTCGCTGATTTTCTCGCGACCCTCGGGCGGGTCCATGGCTCCGGCAGCGATCGCCATGTCGCGCCAGGAAATCGGGCCGCTGCGGGCCGAGTTGGCCAGCGGCATGTCGCGGACGCGGCGCAGCACACGACCAGGATCGGCAAGGCTGAGCAGCGCGTTCGCACGCAATGTCGGATCGTTGTCGTCATCCGGATCGAGTTGCGGATGCAGGTGCGGCCATTTGGTGTCCAGCAGGCGGCGGATTACGTCGAGCGCGACGGCAAAGCCGGGAATGCCTTCCAGGTTCAGTTCGGCCAGGGCCAACTGCACCAGAACGCGCAAGTCACGCGTCCGCGTCAGTAGCGCCTGCGCCTGGGTGCGGACTTCTTTCCAGTCGGGATCCTCGGCGGGGATCACCGTGCCGCCATATTGCTGCTCCGGTTTGCCCGCGGCAGCGCGCTCCAGGCCGCCGAACTCGATGTCGAATTCGAGGTTCTCACCGGCGGGGGCGGCCTCGTCGATATCGGCCAGGAGTGGGGTGGGGTCTAGCGGCATTAGGCAACGATCCTAAAGGAAGGAAAAAAGGCCAGGGCTCTGCCCTGGACCCGCTGGGGCCTGAGGCCCCAGCCCCCCACTTATTGGGGGGAACGGCGAAGCCAAAAAGACATATCAAATGTCGCCTTCGCCAGGGAGGCGATGAAAAGCCGCGCAGCGCTAACGGGGGTCTGGGGCCTCAGGCCCCAGCTT
>JAATGE010000020.1 GCA_015654825.1 Rhodospirillales bacterium | reverse complement strand
GTCGCCGATCGTGACGGTGGAGGTCTGATTGACCGTGCCGCTGTTGGCCAGCAGGTTGGTGCCACCCAGCACCATGCCCGCGAGGGTCAGCGTGCCGCCGGCGGCGTTCACCAGCCGGCCGGTGCCGGCGACGATGGCCGAGCCGAATGCGCCGGTCAGCGAATTCGACGTGCCGGTCAGGGTCAGCGTGTTGGCGCCGAGGTTCAGCGTTGTGGTGCCGTCGGAATTGTCGGCGAGGATGCCGGCATAGGTGAGCGACGTCGCGAGGTTGAGCACGCCGGAATTGTAGAGGCCGAGTTCGGCGACGGTGAGCGTGGTGCCCGCCGACAGCGTGGCGCTGCCTTCGACGGCGACCTGACCGGCGCCCGAGATCGTTCCGGCATTGCTGAGCGAGCCGGTGAACAGCATCGTGCCGGTCGCCGCATTGATGATGCCGCCGGCCTGGTTCGATACGGTGACGTTGATCGTGCTGGTGCCGGTGCCGCCGCCGGTCTTGCTGAAGGTGCCGGCATTGACGAGCGCGGAGGCGCTGGTGCCGCCGAAGCTGAGCCCGTCATTGGTGGTGAACTGGTAGGTGGCGCCGTGCTTGTTGTTCAATGTCACCACGTTGCCGCTGCCGTCGCCGAGCGTTACGCCACCGGTCTCGCTGAACACGCCGGTGTTGTTGACGGTGAGCGCGCCGCCGAATTGCGCGCCCGATGCGGTGGTGGCGCCGGTGAGGTTCAGGGCGCCGGTGCCGGCGACAAAGGCGGTGCCGAAGGAGCCGGCGAACGTTGCGGCACCGTTGACGGTCAGGCTGCCGCTGCCGAGCGCCAATGAGTTGGTGCCGTCGGATTGGTCGATCAGCGCACCGTTCAGCACGGAGGTCGGCCCGGCGAGCGTCAGCTGCGCGGTGTTGTACAGGCCGAGCGCGCCGAGCGTGCTGGTGGCGAGCGTCAGCACGGTGCCGCCGGAGCCGGCGAAGGAAAGCTGACCCGGGCCGCTCACCACGCCGCTGATGACGTTGGAGGGGCCGTTGAATTGCAGGTTGCCGCTGAGCACGCTGATCGTGCCGGTGCTGGTGGTGGTGGCGCCGATGACGCTGGTGCCGTTGCCGGCGGATTTGACGAGCAGGCCGGCATTGTCGATGACGGCACTGGCGGCGCCGCCGCCGACGCCGAAATCGCCGGCGATCTTGTAGGTACCGGCGGCGGCGTTGTTGATCGTCGCATTGGCGCCCGTGTTGTCGCCGAGCGTCACCTGGCCGGTCTGGTCGATCGTTGTCGTGTTGTTCAGCACGGCGCTGCCGCCGAGCGTGTAGTTGGCCAGCGCCGTGGTGCCGCTGATGGAAAGCGTCGTCAGGCCGGTGGCGCCGCCGCCGGTCAGTGTGCCGGCGCCCTTGATGGTGACCGCGCCGGCCTTGAGGGTGCCGCCGGTCTGGGTGAAGCCGAAGGTGAAGCTGGCCTTGGTGAGGATTTCGAGCGAGCCGCCGGACAGCACGAAATGGTCCTTGCCGACGCTGAGCGAGTTGATGGTGTCGTCGCCGGTGCTGTGCGTAATGGTTTGCACGGAAGCGGTCTTGATCACGACGGCATCGTTGCTGTTCGGCAACGCGCCGAGGCTCCAGTTGGCGACGTTGCTCCAGTCGCCGCTGGCGTTGACGTTCCACTTGTCGGTGGCGACCGGCTGCCTGGCTGCGACGGACAGATGCTCGTCGGCTATGAATGAATGTTTCTCGATTTTGAACGAATGTTTCATGATAGGGGGTTTCCTCGCGCGGTAGAAAAAAGGCTGGCGGAAATGCCGGGTTAAATTGCGGATTTGTGACAGACGGCCAACGGCTCCCGGATGTTTGCCAGACCGCGCGGGATTTTCGACAATTTGGGAGCTTCGTCAAGGATCGATCCGGTTGAGGCGCGCGGCTTTCGGGTAGATCGGGGGTTGACGGGCGAGGTATCAGGCGGCCCTGGGCCCGTCACGCGGGAGGCGTGCTGCGCACGACGGGGACAAATCCCCAGAGCGCATTCAGCGCTGCGCGGCCTTTCGACCTCTCCCCGGCGAAGCCATTACGATATGGATTTCACGCTGCGCCATTCCCCCCAATGAACGGGGGTCTGGGGCCTCAGGCGCCGTCGTGCGAATGCACACGGCGCGTGACGGGTCCGGGGCAGAGCCCTGGCCTTCCTGCCCTTATTTTCGCGCCCCGGACACGGCCGCAGGAGTCAAGATTTCCGGCGGTTGGTATAACCTGGCGCCGAGGCGGCTGCATGCTTCCTCGGCTTCGGCATTCCTTCTAAGCTTGGGCGTATAAGGAGTTAGCCTTGCCCCGCCCCCCTGCCCGCGCCGCTGCCGAACCGCCGCAGGCGCCCGCCACCGGCGGTGCGCCGCCGCTGGATCGCATCGATGAGTGCATCATCGGCCATATGCGGCGTGACGGCCGTATTTCGAACCGCGACCTGGCGCGCGCCGCCGGCGTCAACGAGGCGACGATCCGTGCCCGCATCCGCCGCCTGGAAACCAGCCAGGCGATCCGCGTCGTCGCCATGGTCGACCTGCTCTCCGCCGGGTTCAATTTCGTGGCACCCGTGGGCATCCAGGTGCGCGGCCGCCCGGTTGCCGCGGTCGGCGCCGACCTGGCGAAAATCCCGCAGGTGCTGACGGTCGCCGTGGTGATCGGGCCGCAGGACCTGGAGATCCAGGTGGTGGCGCGCGACCTGCCCGAGCTGGCCGAGACGCTGACCGAGGTGATTGCGCGCACCAATGGCGTCGGGCGCATTACGCCGGGGCTGGCGCTGCAGATCCTGAAATACGAATCCACCTGGGTGCCGTTCTGACCATGCAAACGCCGTTCGACGAGCTCGACCAGAAAATCATCGACCGGCTGTTCGTGGATGCGCGGTCGAGCAACCGCGAAATCGCGCGCGAATTCGGCCTTACCGAGGGCTCCATCCGCGCGCGGCTGAAACGGCTGCTGGAGGCGAAGGCGATTCGCGTGACGGCGGTGACCAACGCGAAATATCTGCGCAACCCGGTGCTGGCGTATCTGTGGATCGAGGTGGATTCCACCGACGAAATCAGTTTTGTGGCCAAATCGCTGGCGGGCCTCAAGGAAATCAGTTTTGTCGCCACGTTGCTCGGCCGCAGCGATATCCTGGCGATGACGCTTGTCGAAGGCAGCGAGGACCTGACGAGCTTTTTGCATACCACCGTGGATCGCATCCCAGGCGTGCGGCGTATACAGTATACGCTGAGCCACACTTTCATAAAACACGACTACCGCTGGTGCGCGATCGTCGATCCCTGACGGCAACGAGGTTTTTCATGAACTTGCTGATCCGCGCGCCTGGCGCCGCCGACGAGGCCGCGTGGCGCACGCTGTGGAGTGGCTATAACCGTTTCTATCGCGCCGACGTGCCGGCGGACGTGACCGCCGCGTTGTGGCAGAAACTGCTGTCGCCGGACGCGGGTATTTTCGGCCTGGTGGCGGAGCACGACGCCACCCTGGTGGGCCTGGCCCATATTCTGTTCCATCCCTCGAGCTGGAGCCATTACCCGAGTTGCTATCTGGAGGATCTGTTCGTGGCCCCCGCCGCGCGTGGCACGGATGCCGGGAAGGGGCTGATCGAGGCGGTTGCCGCCATGGCCAAATCCCGCGGCGCGGATCGGTTGTACTGGCATACGCAGGAGTTCAATGCGCCGGCGCGTTCGTTGTACGACAGTGTGGCACAGCGGACATCGTTTATTGTGTACCGGATGGGGATTTAGGAGGAAGGCCAGGGCTCTGCCCCATACGCGCGAAGATAAGGATTATAGAACGAAGTCAATGAGTTGAGTTTTAATGGCTTCGCCGACCAGGGGCTCTGCCCCCTGGACCCCCGACGGCGTGCCGCCGCTGTCGTTAGCGCGGCGCGGCGGGAG
>JAATGE010000637.1 GCA_015654825.1 Rhodospirillales bacterium | reverse complement strand
CCTCGCGCAGCCTTTCGAGGACAAAGGCCAGCACCTCGTGGTGCCGCCCGCCCTCCACCAGGCCGCGCAGCGCGCGCGCGACGACCCGTCCCGCCTCCGGTCCGCCGACCATGCGGGGCACCAGCCGCGCCAACGTCCGCCGCGCCCGCCCGTCTTCCACGCTGGCCAGCAGCCGCGGCACCATGCCGGCCATTGCGCGTGCCATCGGTGTAACGATTTCCGGATCGTTCAGCAGTCTTTTGGCGAACGTGCCGACATCGAAGCGCGCCATCAGCCGCGTCACCTCGTCGCGGTTCATGACGTGCCGGCTGACGAAGCGCCCAAGCGCCAGCCCCAGGCGCGCTTTTTCGCGCGGAATGATGGCGGTGTGCGGAATGGGCAGGCCGAGCGGATGACGAAACAGCGCGGTCACCGCGAACCAGTCCGCCAGGCCGCCGACGAAACCTGCTTTCGCGGCTGCCTGCAGCAGATCGGTCCAGTAACCGGGCGGCAGCGCGTAGCACCCGATTGTCGCTGCCGCCATGATCAGCAGCAGCAGCGTGGCAAATGCCCGGTGCTGGCGCAGCGCGCGACGGGCGTCGGCGTCCGGGTCGGTCATCCCCTAGGCAGCCGGCCGCCGCGCCGTAACCTCGATCTCGATTTTCATCCGCGGATCGGTGAGGCCCACCACCATCATGGTGGCGGCCGGCGAGGCGGCGCCGAACGCCTCGCGCAACAGTTTCCAGCAGGGCGGAAAATCCGCGCGGTCCGGCAGCAGATAGCGCACCCGCACCACGTCGCGCAGCCCGGTTCCGGCCTGGGCCAGCGTCCATTCGATGTTCCGCAGTGCCTGTGCGCACTGCGACACGACATCCGGCGCGATCGACATCGTCTCGTAATCGAAACCTGTGGTACCGCTCACATAAACCGTGTCGCCATCTACCACGGCGCGGGCGTAGCCGATGTCGGTCTCGAAGCTGGACCCGGAATAAATGCGCACGGTGCCGGCGGCCTCTCTATTTGTGGCAGGCCCACGCGCGGGCGTAGGCGCGCACGATCAACCCTGCTGCCGGCAACTGCCGCTGGCCGGGATCGCTGCGAAGAAACTGGATCACCACGTCGCGCATCTGCGGCCCGGTCACCGACGGTGGGACGCAGGCCGGCCGCGCCGCATCCGGGATAACCGTGAGCGCTGCGGCAAATCCCTCAAGATAGGTGACGCAGCCCTTGACGTCGCCGGTGCTGCAGCGGGCAAGCAGGGCGTTGCCATCCAGCCGGGGCGCGGCGGCGGCGGGCAGGGCGGTCAGTGCCAGCAGGCAGGCAACAATGGGCAGGCGAGTAACGATGGGCCTCACGGATGCACCTCTACATCAAAACGTTCAATGACGGTGTTAGCCAGCAGCTTGCGTGCCATTTCGACCGCTTGCGCTCGCGCCGCGGCTTCGTCCGTGCCGTCGATCAGGAAGCTGATGACTTTTCCGGCCCGCACCTCGGCAACATTGGAAAATCCCAGATTATGCAAGGCGTGCTCGATCGCCTTGCCCTGCGGGTCCAGCACGCCTTCCTTCAGGTTGACAGTAACGGTCGCCCTCACTGCATCAGCTCCGGTCCCTTCATGTCGCGGGTGCCGGCTTCCGGCAGAATGCCGAGGCGCTTCGCGACTTCCTGGTAAGCCTCCTCGACTTTTCCGAGGTCGCGGCGGAAGCGGTCCTTGTCCATCTTTTCGTTGGTGCGGACATCCCACAGGCGGCAATTGTCCGGGCTGATTTCGTCGGCGAGAACGATCCGCATATCCTCGTCCTCCCACAGCCGGCCGAACTCGAGCTTGAAATCCACCAGCGTAATGCCGACGCCGAGGAACAGCCCGGTCAGGAAATCGTTGATGCGCAACGTCAGGGCCACGATGTCGTCCATATCCATCGTGTTGGCCCAGCCAAACGCCGTGATATGCTCCTCGGCGACCAGCGGATCGCCAAGCGTATCGTTCTTGTAGTAATACTCGATGATGCTGCGCGGCAGGCGAGTGCCTTCGGGAATGCCCAGGCGCGTGCACAGCGAGCCCGCGGCGACATTGCGCACCACGATCTCGAGCGGGATGATTTCCACTTCGCGGATCAGCTGCTCGCGCATGTTCAGGCGGCGCACGAAATGGGTCGGGATGCCGATTTCGCCGAGCCGCATCATCAGATACTCGCTGATGCGGTTGTTCAGCACGCCCTTGCCGGTGATGGTGCCCTTCTTGGCGCCGTTGCCGGAAGTCGCGTCGTCCTTGAAATACTGCACGAGGGTGCCCGGCTCGGGTCCCTCGAACAGGATCTTCGCTTTGCCCTCGTAGAGCTGGCGGCGGCGGGCCATGGGGGGAGTCCTTGTGATAGGGCCGCGGCGCAGGGCGGCGCCGGCTGGTTGCTATAGCAGTGGTGCCGGCTTGGGGGAAAGCAAGCTAAGGCCAGGGACTCTGCCCCTGGACCAAGCTGGGGCCGTCACGCGAGAGCGTGCTGCGCACGATGGCCCCAGACCCCAATTTTGTTGGTTCCGAGACCGGCATCGACCCTGAGCCCCATCGTTGGACCGGACTTAAACTGCTTCAAACGGCGCCAAATCCGGCGCTCCCGCAGCAAACAGAAAGCTCACCCGCCCCGGCGCCACGCCAATCAGGGCGCTGCTTGCGGTGCCGAACCCATTGGTATCAGGGACATTCAGGGTCGCGCTCCACGGCCCGTCAGCGTCGCCCAACAGCCTCGGCCAGGCGCCCCAGTCCGGTGGCGAGGGTGGCGCCGCCACGACGAAGCGCGGCAGGTGACGGGCGATACGCGGGTGCGCCAGATCGTTGGGCTCGGTATTCGTAACCATGCTCAGGCCGGGCGGCAGGGCTGCCATTTCGATGGCGCCTTCACCCAGGCCCCGAACGAAGAAGGCGGCCTCGGTATCGGCGATGACGAGATTAAAACTGCGCCATGCAGCGCCATCCAACGCCGCGATCGCCGCCGCGGCTTCCGCGGCGTTGCTGTGGCGCAGCGCCAGCAGCGGCAGTTCGCCGCGACTGCGCTTGCCGGCGGCAGGCCCCAGCGAGCCGGTGCGGTTCAGCACGCCAACCACCATCCCGGCGCCATTCAGCGCCAGCCAGGTGCCGCCCGCGAGCGTGTCGAGGCCCCCCACGACGTCCGGCTGAGCCGGCCAGTGGCGCGCCGGCTTCAGCCACGGACGGGCCAGCATCTCATCGCGGTTGGCCGCCAGCAGCAGGGGCCAGTCGGCGCCGGGGCGGTGAAGCAGGACAAGCGTGCACATCAGGCGTGTATGGGCAGCGGACGGCGCGAAGGCCAGGGGCCGGGCGGCCTTCCTTCCTGGGGCCCGTGTCCCTATAGCACCGCGATGCTCACCCCGTTTCGCAAGATGCACGGCGCCGGCAACGATTTTGTCGTGATGGACGCCCGCGCGGGTGGACTCCCGCTAGCTCCGGCGCGGATCGCGGCACTGGCCGACCGGCATACCGGCATTGGCTGCGACCAGCTCATTACGCTGGAGCAGCCTGGCGCCGACGGGGCCGACGTGTTCATGCGCATCCACAACGCCGACGGGTCAGAGGCCGGCGCGTGCGGCAACGCGACACGGTGCGTCGCATGGCTGCTGCACGGCGAGAGCGGCCGCCGCGGCTACGTGATCCAGACGGTTTCCGGCTTGTTGCCGGCGGTGGTCGGCGAGGCCGGCGTGACCGTGGACATGGGCGCCGCGCGGCTCGATTGGCAGGAAATTCCCCTGGCGGAGGCGGCCGACACCCTGGCCCTGCCAATCGAGGGCCGGCCCGCCGCGGTCAGCATGGGCAACCCGCATGCGACCTTGTTTGTGGAAAATCTGGCCGCGGCACCGGTCACGGCACTCGGTCCGCTGCTCGAACACCATCCCATTTTTCCCGAGCGCGCCAATGTGGGTTTCGCTCAGGTGGTGGCGCCCGACCGGATCCGGCTGCGCGTATGGGAGCGCGGGGCCGGCCTGACGCTTGCCTGCGGCAGTGGCGCCTGTGCGGCACTGGTCAATGCGCACCGCCGCGGCCTGACCGGGCGGCGGGCCGTGCTGGAACTGGATGGCGGGGTGCTGACCATCGAGTGGCGGCCGGATGGGCATGTGCTGATGACGGGACCCGCGGTGCTGGCCTTTCAAGGCAGCGTCGATCTGGCTACCTACCCGCCATGAGCGCGGATTTTCTGACCTTTGGCTGCCGGCTGAACACCTACGAGAGCGAGGTGATGCGGGCGCATGCCGGCCACCTGGACAACATCGTGGTGGTGAACACCTGCGCCGTGACCGCGGAAGCGGAGCGCCAGGCGCGCCAGGCGATACGGCGCGCGGCGCGGGAGCGGCCGGGCGCGGAGATCGTGGTGACCGGGTGTGCGGCGCAGATCGCGCCGGCGCGCTGGGCGGCACTGCCCGGCGTCAGCCGCGTGGTGGGCAACACCGAAAAATTGCTGGCGGAGACGTGGGTCGCGGGCGCGGCGAGTTCGGTCAGCGATATCATGCTGGCGCGCGAGACGGCGGCGCATCTGGTGACCGAATTTTCCGGGCGGGCGCGCGCGTTCGTGCAGGTGCAGCAGGGGTGCGACCATCGGTGCACGTTCTGTGTCATTCCGTTTGGGCGCGGACCGAACCGCAGCGTGCCGATCGGCGCCATCGTCGATCAGGTGCGCACGCTGGTGGCGGCGGGGTTCAATGAGGTGGTGTTGAGCGGCGTCGATATTGCCAGTTTTGGCAGCGATCTGCCCGGTGCGCCGCGCCTGGGGCAAATGGTGCGGCGGCTGCTGGCGCTGGTGCCGGAATTGCCGCGTTTGCGGCTTTCCAGCCTGGATCCGGCCGCGATCGATGACGATCTGTGGCGCGTGATCGCGGAAGATGCGCGGCTGATGCCGCATCTGCATTTGTCGCTACAGGCGGCGAACGATATGGTACTGAAGCGGATGAAACGGCGGCACAGCCGTGCGCAGGCCACGGAGGTGGTGGCGCGCGCGCGGGCGCTGCGGCCGGGGATCGCGCTCGGCGCCGACCTGATCGCCGGTTTTCCTACCGAAACGGAAGCGATGTTTCAGGACACGCTGGATTTTGTGCGGGAGGCGGGGATTCCCTACGTGCATGTGTTTCCCTACAGCGAGCGGCCCGATACGCCGGCGGCGCGCATGCCGGCGGTGTCGATGGTGTTGCGGCGTGAACGCGCGGCGCGGCTGCGCGAGGCGGGGGCGGAAAATGCAGCCAGGTTCCATGCGAGCCTGATCGGGCACGAGGCCGCTGTGCTGGGCGAAACGGAGCTTGGCGGCCACACCGAGCATTTCGCGCCGGTGCGTGTCGCGGGCGCACCCGGGCGATTGATGCGGGCGCGGATTACCAGCGCCGATGCGCGCGGCGTGCTGGCCGTGGCCGCCTGATGGCCGGTTTTTTTTCGCGCCTGAAGGAAGGGCTTTCCCGCAGCACACAAAAAATCTCCGCCGGTATCACCGGGGCTTTTACCCGTCGCAAGCTCGACGACGCGGCGCTCGAAGAGCTGGAGGAAGTGCTGATCACGGCCGATCTGGGCCCGGCGGTCGCCCGACGCATAATCGCCGAATTCCGCCGTACCCGTTTCGGCCGCGAGGTAACGGACGACGAGGTGCGCACCGCGCTGGCGGAAGAGATCGCGAAAATCCTGGTACCCGTGGCGAAGCCACTGCTGCTCGACCCGGCGCGCAAGCCGCACGTGGTGCTGGTGGTCGGCGTGAACGGCACCGGCAAAACCACGACGATCGGCAAGATGGCACTGCAGTACAAGCAGGAGGGAAAACGCGCCGTGCTGGTGGCGGGCGATACATTCCGCGCCGCCGCGGTGGAGCAGTTGCAGATCTGGGGTGAGCGAACGGGTGCGCCGGTCGTCGCCGGCCCGCCGAACGCCGATGCCGCGGGCCTGGCATTCGATGCGCTGACGCGCGCGCAGGCGGAGCGCGCCGACGTGCTGCTGATCGATACCGCCGGCCGCCTGCACAACAAGGCCGCGCTGATGG
>JAATGE010000052.1 GCA_015654825.1 Rhodospirillales bacterium | reverse complement strand
GCCCAGTGGGCCGCCAAGATGCTTCAGCACGATCTAGGTATCGGGGAAGGCGCGCGCCAGGTCGGTCACTTCCTGCTGTTGTGTAAAGAAGACGATAACCTCGAACACGAGGCCCAGTGGCCGCAATTCGGCAAAGCCGCGGCGAAAGGCCGGGTCGGCGAGCAGGCCGGCGCCGACCTGTCGCCTGGCCAGGCTGCCGAGCACCGGATCGTGCTGCGCCTGCTGGCGGATGCCGCGAAACCGGCTCCCGCCGGCCATGACATGGGCCTGTAGCACGCCGCGCACGCCTTCCAGCCGCAGGTCCGCATATCCGCTGATTGCGGCGCCGACACGCACATCGCCATACGTGCCGCTGGCGCTGGCCGCGGCCATTCCATTGACGTACTCGGTTTCGCCGACCGGCCGCAGCACCTCCGGCCCGTCGGCGCGATACATCGCACCGCATTCGACAAAGCAGGTGGCGCGCACGGCGTGCCCGGAATTCAGATCGGCCAGCAGCTCGTCGAGCTGGTAACGTTCCGGTGGCCGGTGCCAAAGATGATGGTGCGCATCGACGATCGGCAATTCCGGCTCGATCGCCGTTTCGCGCCGCAGGCGGTGCCATGCACGGAGTTCGGACATCGGTCGCTGCCGGGGCACGGCCGATGAGTTCGTCGGGCTCGCTGTCATGGCTCCTTACGCACGGCTGTCATGTTACTCCCATGAGCGTTACGGTGAAAGTCCGGCTTTAGGGCGGCACGTGTACCGGTCCATGATGATAGGTCGTGAGTGCCGATCAAAACTGCTTTGCCCCGCGGCTCCCGCCACCGTCCACTCGATCGCGCGCGCGCTTCTCTTGGGGAGATTTGAGGCATGTTCGATTTCTCGGGTCGGCGGATTATGGTTACGGGCGGCAGCCGCGGGCTGGGTCGCGCAATCGCCGCGGCATTTCTGCGCAGCGGTGCCGCGGTTTCGATCTGTGCCAGAAATTCCTCCACGCTCGCGAACGCCCACGAAGAGCTCGGCCAACTTGGAAAACTGCATGCCGCGGTCTGCGATTTGAGCGACGCCGCTGCCATCGCGCCGTACGTCGAGGCGGCCGCCGATGCGTTGGGCGGTATCGACGTGTTGGTCAACAATGCGACCGCCTATGGAAGGGCTGACGATGAGACGGGTTGGCACGTCGCATTCAACGTCGATCTCATGTCGATCGTACGCGTCAACCGGGCGGCGCTGCCGTGGCTGCAATTGTCCCAGCCGCAAGGCGTCATCGTCAATATCGGCTCCATCGCAGGCACGCGGCCTTCGGTGAAGGCACCCGCGTATGGCGCCATCAAGGCCGCCATCATGCATTACACCGCGTCGCAGGCGGGGCTATTGATTAAGCTGGGTGTGCGCGTGAACGCGATTGCCCCGGGCGCCGTCACCGCGCCCGGCCATTACTGGGAGCGCCGGCGCGAAAATAACGATCCGGCCTATCTCGAAGTCTGCGAGAAAATCCCAGCCGGCCGACCCGCGGAACCCGACGAGATCGCCGACGCCGTACTTTTCATGGCCTCCCCAGCCGCCCGCTGGGTCGTCGGCCAAACGCTCATCGTAGACGGCGGCCAAACCCTATTCGGCGGTTGAAGGGTCCCCGCCAAAGCTAAATTTACAAAAGTTTTTTGGTTCTTTTTTTCAAAAAAGAACAAGACTTCTTTTTGAAAAAAGAAGCAAAAACTTTTGTTAATTGTGCTGTGCTCGGCTACATCGTGCGCCGGGGGTATTGAGCATATGCAAGGTTCGGAGCAGCCACGGCAGGCCCTGAGCGGGCTGCGCGTGATGGAAATAGGCCACTACGTGGCGGCGCCTTTCGCGACGCGAATCCTTGGCGACCTCGGCGCCGACGTGATCAAGATCGAACCGCCGGGCGGCGACCCCGCACGCGAATGGGGCGAACAGATCGACGGCAATTCGCTGTGGTGGTCCGCGCATGCGCGGAACAAGCGCAGCATCACGCTCAATTTCAAGCACAAGCGGGCTCGCGACCTGATCCTGGCGCTTGTAGCGCACTGCGACGCCGTGATCGAGAATTTCCGGCCCGGGCAACTCGCCAAACTGGGCCTTACGCCAGAGGCCATGCGAAGCGCGCGGCCGGGCCTGATCATTGGCCACATCTCAGGCTATGGGCAAACAGGCCCGTATCGCGACCGCGCCGCGTTCGGTGTCATCGGGGAGGCCATCGGCGGGTTGCGGCACCTGACCAACCATCCGCCGAACACCAGCAATCTGCCGCCGGTTCGCGTCGGCGTCAGCATTGGGGATTCGGTCGCCGGCCTCTATGCCGTGCTCGGCGTGCTGGCGGCACTGTGGCAGCGCGATCGGGCCAATGGGGATGGCGTGGGCCGCACGATCGATGTCGCACTGACCGAAAGTGTTCTGAGCCTCACTGAAGGCATACTCCCCGAATATGGCGCGCTCGGCAAAATAAGGCAGCCGGCCGGGGGCGGCATCGCGACGGCGGCGCCGAGCAACGCGTATCCCACAGCGGACGGTGCCTGGATGCTGATCGGCGCGAACTCCGAGCCGCTGTTCGCGCGGCTGATGACGCTGATCGGGCGCGCTGACCTCATCGCCTCGCCCGACTATGAAGGCAACCAGCAGCGCGTTGCCAATTCTGTCGCGCTCGACGCCATCATTGGTGCGTGGTCGCGCAACCATACGGCCTCGGAACTGGAAGTGTTGCTGACGCAAGCGGATATCCCGGGTTCCAAGGTTTATACCGCCGCGGACATCGCCGCGGACCCGTAATATCGCGACCGTAACATGGTGCGCGAAGTGGAGGATCCGGCGTTCGGCCGCCCCGTCCTGCAAGCCGGCGTGGTACCGCACATCGTAGAGGGGCCGGGCACGGTGCGCTGGGCGGGTCCGGCGATCGGTGCGCACACGGAAGAGGTACTCAGCGGACTGCTCGGCATGGATCGCGCGGCGATCGCGGAACTTCGCGCGCAGGGTGTAATCTAATGAAGCAAGCGAATGCGCCATCAGGCTTTGGCGTTCCCCGCAACGGGTGGGGTCAGTTGGGGGATCCCCATGGGCGCTAAGTTAAGGTCGGAAAGGCCGGGGCTCTGCCCCATAAGCGCGAAGATAAGGATTATAGAGCGAAATCAATGAGTTGAATTTTGGTGGCTTCGCCGACCAGGGGGCTCTGCCCCCTGGACCCCCGACGGCGTGCCGCCGCCGTCGTTAGCGCTGCGCGGCGGGAGTCTC
>JAATGE010000218.1 GCA_015654825.1 Rhodospirillales bacterium | reverse complement strand
GGTCCCGGCCGGCGCGCAAGGGGAACTGGGGCGCGAAATGATGCGCACCACCTTCGATATCATCCTGGCAACCATGCTGGCCGACGGCGGCGGCATGGATGCCGCGATCGTGGAAGCGGCGGTCAACGATCTGCTCGGCAGTGCCGGCTGGCGCGGCGCGCTGGCAATGTTGCGCGCGCCGGGCTGGATGCCGTTCCCGGGTCGCGGCCGCGCGCTGGCGGCGCGCAATCTGTTGCGCCGCATGGTGGCCGACGCCGTCGACCGCGGCGCCGGACATGACCGCAACGAGCCGGCCGGCGCCGCCGACCTGCTGGCGCACCTGGCCCGCGCCCAGGATCCCGAAACCGGAACGCCGATGGATCGCGACCGCGTCATCGACAACATCCTGACCTTTATTCTCGCCGGCCACGAAACCACAGCCCTCGCTCTGACCTGGACCTTCTACCTGCTCTCCCACCACCCGGCGGTCGCCACCGCGACACGCGACGAAGTGCAGGCGGTCACCGGCGGGGCGCCCGTCACGGCCGCACACCTCGACGGGCTCGTGCTGACGCGGCAAGTCATCATGGAAGCAATGCGGCTTTACCCGCCGGCCGGCGTCATCGGGCGAATAGCCATGCGCGACCTGAATGTGGGCGGCCTGCCGATCGCCACCGGCACGCTCGTGCTGGTGCCGATCTACGCCATCCACCGCCACCGCACGCTATGGCAGGAACCGGAACGGTTCGATCCGGAACGCTTCATGCCGGCCGCAACCGCGGCCAGGCACCGCTACGCCTACCTGCCGTTCGGCGCCGGGCCGCACACCTGCATCGGCATGAATTTCGCGCTGATCGAGGCGATTGTCATCCTCGCCACCGTGCTGCAAGGCGCCGGCCTCCGCCTACGGCCAGGCCACGATCCCGGCATGCGCCTGCGCATTACGCTGCGGCCGGCTCGGGGGATGCCGATGACAGTGGACGAGGTAAGAAGGCCAGGGGCTCTGCCCCTGGACCCCGCTGGGGCCTGAGGCCCCAGACCCCCGTTCATGGGGGGAATGGCGAAGCCCGTAAATGTCATGGATATTTCGGGCTTCGCCGTTCCCCCCGACGCACCCTTTTTAAGGGGGTCTGGGGACTTGTCCCCAGCGGGTCCAGGGCAGAGCCCTGGCCTTTCCTTGGCCTAAATACCACTGATACGCAGCGGAAACAATGGCCGTTCCTCACCGGTGCGCATTTTATGATCGAGTATGTGCAGCCCAAAGAAATGCCGAATATTGTAGCGCGGATGCCGCTGGAACTTGCGCCGCGGGTGCGCATCGTTGAACTCGCGGATCGCCAGCTCCTCGCCGCACCATTCGTTGTACGGAAAGAACTCCTCCATGTCGTCGAAATAGAACGGCACCACGGGCAGGTAGCACTCCGGCGCCCATTCCAGCATCTGGAAGCACGCCAGCGTGGAGGAATACAGATCGACATCGATCGCCGCGAACGCCAGCTTGCGCTCCCGCAACGTCGTCTGGAACGAGGCCACGGTATCGGCGATATCGCCGATGATCAGTTCGGCGAACGGCGGCAGCTTGCGGCGCAGCCGCTCCGGGTCGGGCATCAGGAAATCGCCCTGCTCCCACAGCTCCGGGTGGTCGCGGTAGCCATCGACGGTCGGCAGCCCGGTCGCGTTGTCGAAGCCGTAGACCCGGATATCGATGCCCATCGACTCGCGGAAGAAATGCGCCGCCTTGCACAGCGAGAGCAGGCCGTTGCCGCTCGCGACGCCCATCTCCACCGCGGCAATCTCGCCGTAACCGCAACAGATCGCCTCCCACACCCCGATCGCCAGCGCCAGCGCGTAATGGGTGCGCCCCAAATCCAGGGTGCTGCTGCGCACGGCACGGGTGATTTCCAGGAAGTGCTTGCGCACCTCCAGATGGGAGCCGAAATCCTTCCAGTGCCGGCGTGTGGCCGTAAAGCTCATGTCAACTGCTCCGTTGGCGCGAGCCGCAGGCGGGCCGCTGACGCGTGATCATGCCGCGCGCAACGGCCGGATGGAGCGGGCGAAGGGAATCGAACCCTCCTAGCCAGCTTGGAAGGCTGGAGCATTACCACTATGCTACGCCCGCGCGCCGGCCCTGATATCCCGCCGCACCCAGGCAGGCAAGCGATCCAGCTTTCAGGTATCAGTCGTCAGGCATCGTTTGTCAGAACGCCTCGAACCGCGCGCCGGGGGCCGCGTCCCTTCCCGCCCGCCAGGTGCCGGATCGGGGCGGCCCGCGGTGGTGACGACTGACAACTGACGCCTGAGGCCTGCCAACTGATGCCTGGCCTTGACTTCGTAGGCCGGGCATTCTTCATACCGCCCTCCACTGCCGTCGCGACCCACGCGAGGGGTGTAGCTCAATTGGCTAGAGCGACGGTCTCCAAAACCGGAGGCTGGGGGTTCGAGTCCCTCCACCCCTGCCAGGTCGTGGCGGGGGCGGCCCGTGCCGGTTGCAACCATTTTGCCCAAAGGAAGACACCAGAGTGGCGTTTGCCCCCGCAAAGTTCGTGCGCGAAGTCCGCGCCGAGGCCGCGAAAGTAACCTGGCCGAGCCGGCGCGAGACCGGCATCACCACGCTGATGGTCGTCATCATGGCGGTGCTGACGGCGATCTTCTTCCTGCTGGTGGATCAGGTGATCGGTTTTGCCGTGCGCCAGTTGTTCGCCGGCACGACCTGAGGAAATCGAGAGATGGCCAAGCGCTGGTACGTCGTCCACGTATATTCCGGTTTCGAGAAGAAAATCGCGACCGCGATCAAGGAACAGGCCGCCCAGAAGGGCCTGGCCGACCATTTTGATGAAGTGCTGGTGCCCGCCGAGGAGGTGGTCGAGGTCCGGCGCGGGCAAAAGGTCAACGCGGAACGAAAATTCTTTCCCGGCTATGTGCTGGTGAAGATGGAGCTGACCGACGACGCCTGGCATCTGGTCAAGAACACCCCCAAGGTCACCGGCTTCCTCGGCACCAAGATCCGCCCGACCCCGATTTCCGAGGCCGAGGCCGAGCGCATCATGAAGCAGACGCAGGAGGGCGTGGAGCATCCCCGCCCCAGCGTCACGTTCCAGATCGGCGAGCAGGTGCGCGTCGCCGACGGCCCGTTCACCAGCTTCAACGGCACCGTCGAGGACGTCGACGAGCACGCCGGCCGCGTCAAGGTATCCGTCAGCATCTTCGGGCGCCCGACGCCCGTCGACCTGGAGTACAGCCAGGTCGAGAAGGTCTAGAGCCTGTCTCCTAACGCGCCTGGGCGGCCATCTGGGTTTTTTGTCACGCGGAGCCGCGGAGCACGCGGAGGACGGCAACAAATTGCATCAGCTTCTCCGCGTGCTCCGCGGCTCCGCGCCAATCCTTTGCGGTGCCCCGGCGCCGGACGCGCGTGGCACTTTTGCCGCGCGCGGCGCGTGGTGTAAGCACGCGCCATGAAGCTTTCCCGCCGTGCCCATCGGTTCGCCGCCCCGCGTTCGGCCGCCGCCGCCCTCGCCGCGCTGCTGCTGCTTTCCGGCTGCCAGACGATCCGCTCCGTGCTGCCCTGGGGCGGCAGCAGCAGCGACCACAGCGACGAGGAAAAAGAGCTCAAGATCGAGGAGCTGCCGCCCGACCTGCTGTACAGCAACGGCGTCGATGCGCTGCGCAAGGACAGCTACAGCACCGCTGTCCGGCACTTCGAGGCGATCCAGCAGAACTACCCGTACAGCCCCTGGGCGATGAATGCCCAGCTGATGGAGGGCTACACCGAGTATCGCCGCAACAACTACACCGAGGCAGTCGGCCAGCTCGACCGCTTCATCCAGCTCCACCCGAGCAGCAAGGACGTCGCCTACGCCTACTATCTGCGCGCGCTGTGCTTCTACGAACAGATCGCCGACATCAGCCGCGACCAGAAGGGCACCCAGGAAGCGATGAGCGCGCTGCAGGAAGTGGTGAACCGCTTTCCCGAAAGCGCCTACGCGCGCGATGCGCGCCTGAAGATCGACCTCTGCCGCGACCACCTCGCCGGCAAGGAAATGGCCATTGGCCGTTATTATGAAAAGCAACATCTGTACGCCGCGGCGATCGGCCGCTACCAGCGCGTCGTCGACGATTTCCAAACCACCAACCATGCGCCGGAAGCCCTGGAGCGCCTGGTCGAGGTGTATCTGAAGCTCGGTTTGGTCGAGGAAGCCAAGCGCACCGCCGCCGTGCTGGGTTACAACTACCCCGGCAGTGCCTGGTACCAGACCGCCTGGAACGACCTGGTAGCAGTCGGCGCCGCCCAAGGCTCGCCATCCGCGGTCGCCGCCGAAGAACACCCCGGCTTCTGGTCCCGCACCTGGGGCTGGATCTTCTAAGCACCTCCCGCCGCTGTGCTCGGTGCCGATACCGGTCTCGGAAACCAGAAAAATTAAGCCCAGAAAGGCCAGGGCTCTGCCCTGGCCTTTCCTGATCTCGCGACGCGCGTTGCTCTGCTATTCTCCCGGCCGATGGCTCGATTCGCGCAATCTGACTGGGTCTGGGGACATCTTCCCTGCGTCGCTACGCACCGGCCTTTCCCCCAATGCTGACGGCGCTCTCAATCCGTGAAGTAGTCCTGATTGAAAAGCTGGACCTGAGCTTCGGCCCCGGCCTGACGGTGCTGACCGGCGAGACCGGTGCCGGCAAATCCATTCTGCTCGATAGCCTCGGCCTCGCGCTCGGCGCGCGCAGCGACGCCGGCCTGGTGCGCGCCGGCGCCACGCAAGCCAGCGTTTCCGCCAGGTTCCAGCCGCCGCCGGACCACCCGGTGCACGCGCTGCTCGATGAACTAGGCCTGCCGCGCGATGAGGAGCTGGTGCTGCGCCGCGTGGTGGAGCGGGCCGGGCGCAGCCGGGC
>JAATGE010000583.1 GCA_015654825.1 Rhodospirillales bacterium | reverse complement strand
GCGCGCACGCAACGCGGCACCGCGTTGGCCGGCGCGGAGGCGGCCGTCGCCGCCGCCCGCGCCGAGCTCGCTTCCGTATCGCTCACCCCCGGTTCAGCGGCTGCGCGCGACGTACTGCGCGCCGCCGCCTCGCTGCGTTTCATCGACGATCGATTCGGCATCGACCGACAGTTTTTGCTTGGGACGTTTGTAGATGCGGCAAGCTGAGAAGGCCAGGGGCTCTGCCCCATAGGCGCTTAGTTGAGGTCAGAAAGACCAGGGCTCTGCCCTGGACCCGCTGGGGCCAGTAGGCCCCAGACTCCAATTAGCGCTGCGCGGCTTTTCATCGTCTCCCCGGCGAAGCTTGTACCAGACACGATTTTTCGGGCTTCGCCGTTCCACTCAATAAATGGGGTCTGGGGCCTGCTGGCCCCAGCGGGTGCAGGGCAGAGCCCTGGCCTTCTTTCTCGCTTATCCTAACGTCTATGCCGCAGATCCAATGGTCTACCGCGGCGCCGCGGAGTCAATGTAACATGCCGCACATGCACCTGCTCCCGTTCAGCCTTGAGATGCCCGACCTGTTCGGCTTTTACGTGCCACCCCTCCTGATGTGGTTAATGTGTGCGTTGCCGCCCTATGCGCTGCTTTTGGTTGGCCTCCGGCGGATCGGCTTCTACCGCGCCGTCTGGCATGCCGCCCTGTTCAACATGGCGCTCTATGTCGCCATTCTCTGCGCCTTGATTTTGACCGTGGGCGAGGCCGGAGCATGATCCGCCAGGCCGCGCGCTTCACCGTCACCATGATCGCCGTTGCGGTCGCCATGGCGCTCGGCTGGCGGATCTGGACCTACTATACGATTTCGCCGTGGACGCGGGACGCGCTGGTCCGCGCCAACATCGTCGAACTTGCGCCGGACGTTACCGGACCGATCGTCGCCATCAACGTCGTCGACAACCAGGTCGTGCACAAAGGTGACGTGCTGTTCGTCATCGATCGCCAGCGCTTTGAAGCGGCCGTCGACCAGGCCAGCGCGGCGGTAGCGATGCAGGCGGCAACCTGGCGCCTGGCGCGCGACAATGCCGATCGGGATGCGACGTTGCGCCAGTCGGGCGCACTGGCGATTTCGGCGCAAACGGCGGAGACCTCCGCCGCGACCGCTTCCGAGGCGCAGGCCAACCTGCGTGCCGCCGAGGCACAGCTCGCGACCGCGCAAATCAATCTCGCCCGCACCGAAATCCACGCACCCGTGAACGGCTACGTTACGAACCTCACCGCCACGGTCGGCGACTACGCCACTGCCGGCAAGGGCGTGCTGGCCGTCGTCAATAGCGATTCGTTTTACGTCTACGGCTACTTCATGGAAACCAAACTGCCTTCCATCCATGACGGCGACGACGCCGAAGTGCGCCTGATGGCGGGCGGCACTTTGCTGACCGGCAAGGTGCAGGGGCTGAGCCGCGCGATTGCAGATCAGCAAGCCGCCAGCGGGTTGCTCGCCACGGTCAACCCGACCTTCGACTGGATCAGACTGGCACAACGCATCCCGGTCCGCATTGCGCTGACATCCGTGCCGCCGAATGTTCGGCTTGTGGCCGGTTTGTCCTGCACCGTGGTTATCAAGCCGCGCCCCGAGGTCCAGGGGTCCGTTCTGGGCGCGCCCGGGCCGTAGGCGGGGGCCGCGATTGCCCGGCCGCCTGGCGCGGCGCCGCTACGCGCGGGTGATGCCGAGGCGGCGAGAGCCCCTCGCAAGTTCTTGCAATCCATCAAATATTAGACGCAACATCGGACCGACCTAGAATTCCAGGCGGCACGCCGCCCGAACCCGATCCGCGCGAGCCCCGATGACCCAACTTGCCGAAGTGACCAAAAACCTCGGGGTCGCTACCCATCTGTTGCTGCGACGCCTGTCGCGCCTCCGACCCGACCCGGATGAGACGGAACCGGCGCCCGCGGACTTCGAAGCCGCCGCACGCGCACTACTGAATGGCGCCCCGCCCGGCCTCATCGCCGGATTTGATATATTTCACATCCCTTGCGACCAGCCGCCGTGGTTCGACACCGGCCTCGATCTTCCCGCGGGCACCAACGTCACAACACTCGCGATCGGCCGCACCTGGCTCGCCCGCCCGTTGGACATCTGGGTCGGCGCCCATTTCCAGCTCTGGTTCCGCATCGGCGACGCCGGAAAGCTGTTCCGCGGCACCCGCCGCACCCACAGTTTTGCCGTCCCGGAGGGCGGCCGCCTGCGCCTCGCCAGCTACTTCCCCGGCGAGTGGGCCGACCGCGACGGCAACCTCGCCACCTCGCCGAAGGATTACGCGACAGTGCAGGGCACCCTGACCGTGGCCGTCATCCGATGGCAGGAAGCGCCCGAGACCGCCCTACCCCGCCTCGCCGCTGCCGGCGACGTCGCCGGCCTGCTTGCCGGCGAAACGGATCGCCTCGCCAATACCCCAACTCCGCCGACCGACTGGTCCTATCTCTGGACCCTGGGCCCCGCGGAAATATTCCGCACGCCGCCGGCCCCCACCCCTGCCCGCCACATCGCCTGCTGCACCCGGCGCGATGTCGGCATTCTGCAAAAGCCCGTCTCCGTGCCGCTTACCGCCGCCACGCGGCTGACCTGGCGCTGGCGCATCGACGCGCTGCCGTCCACGTTGCGGGAAGATACCGTTCCGACTCACGATTATCTGAGCATCGCCGTCGAATTCGACGACGGCCAGGACCTGACCTACTACTGGAGCGCCAGCCTGCCCCCGGGCACGATCTACCGCTGCCCGTTGCCGACGTGGAAGCACCGCGAAACGCACATGGTGCTGCGCTCCGGCCGTGCCGGCCTCGGCAAATGGCTTACCGAATCCCGGCTGCTGCAGGCCGACTACGCCACCGCCATCGGCACGCCGCCCGCGCGCATCGTCGCCGTCTGGCTGATCGCCAACAGCCTGTTCCAGCGCCGCACCGGCCGCTGCGAGTACGCCGATATCACGATCGAAACGCCGGACGAGATCGTTGCGGTGAGTTAGAACGTCTCCGACCTAGCTGCAGCGCGTTCGGCGCGTTGGGACGTGAAATCGAAGGTCTGGCAGCAGAAAATACAAGGTTCAATTCGATAGGAAAGGCCAGGGCTCTGCCCTGGACCCGCTGGGGCCAGTAGGCCCCAGACCCCGTTACCTGTTCCGCGGCCGGCATCGGCTGCGAGCCAGTGGCCAGGCCGATGGTTTCGCGCGCCGCTGGCCGGACGGCGCAGGGCAGGCGCCCTCAGGCGTGATAGCTCAGCACGCTGTTGCCATGCCCATCCTGCGTCAACACGAAATTGTCGGCCGTAATCGGCTGGCTGAACCGCAAGGTCGCTACCACGTCATGCCCGCTATCGTACAAAGTGAGCAGCTGGCCCGTTACGCTATCGGAAACCGCCGCCACTTGCAGCAAATTCAGCACGTCACCCGCGGCCCAGCCGCCGATCGCCGCACGGAACGCTGCCGCATCGCCCAGCGTAATCGTCCCGGCCGCCGCGAATTCCACGGATGTTGCCGCGCCGACTGCCCCGAGCAGCGCCAGACCACCGCCTTCCGAAAGCGCAATGGTTCCGCTGCCGCCGATCGGTCCGATAAAGCTGAGCCCGCCGCCTTCGGCGCTGATACTCCCCAAATCATTGATGCCGCCCGCCACCGAGCCCCACCCGCTCAGCGTTCCGCCCGCTGCTACCGTCAGTTGCCCGCTCTCCGTGAGGGTGCCGTTTTGCAGCAGCAACCGACCTTCAACCAGCGCGTCACCCGTCAGCTTGAAAATTCCGCTATCGGTCAGCACGCTGCTGGCATCAATCGTCATCGCCATCAGGCCGGTCGAGGCGCTCGCCGTCAGCGTCCCGCCATCCACGCGGCCCTCGCTGCCGCCGAGCAGATCAAGTCCGCCCTCGGCGTTCAACAGGCTGTTCGCGCCGATCACCTCGAAACCGGCATCGTTGCACACCACGGCGGCAGCCGAACTGGCAACCGAGACCGTTCCCTGTTCACTGACCAGCAGCACCTCGTTGTCGCTCGGGCCATTCAGGTCGAGCGCGCCCATGACGGTCAACGAACCTGAATCCACCCATAGGCTTCCGCTTACGCTGGCCGCCGCGCCTGCGCGCCCGGTGCCGATCCTCGCCACACAGGTGCCCAATAGGAGGACGCCGCCGGCGCCCACGGTCAGCGTGCCGGCATCCAGCGTAATGGCACTGCCGTCACCAAGCCCGGCGGCCGTCAGCGTTGCGCCGTAGCCGCTGCCGCCCACCACCAGGCTCGTCGCCGAAATGGTGCCGCTGGGCCCGAGCACCACGTCGCCCACGGATTGAGCGACCGAACTTCCCGCCACGTCGAACATTCCGCGCACGTTAAACGATGCGTAGGCCACGGACATGCTCGCGAGGGCGCCCGCCGGGCCGCCGCCGATCGTCAGATCACCATTGATTGTGGAGGCGCCTTGCCCGGCCACGACAAGTTGCCCGTTGTCAACAACGACTGCGCCGGTATCGAGCCAGGAGGC
>JAATGE010000203.1 GCA_015654825.1 Rhodospirillales bacterium | reverse complement strand
TTCCCCGCGCCGCATTTGGTCCGCGCGCAAGATGAACGCTGCACTGCCAACGGGCGGCAGGCGTTCCGGCGCGGGCGCTTCTGGGGGCGCGGTTGTCGGAACGACAAAGGCCGCGTGTCTGAGGTGCGCGAAATGTGAGGCAGGCTCCGGCGTGCGCGCCCTTGGCGCTGCGGCCGTTGCATTGCGCGGGACCGGCGCCGCTTGTGAATTCTGCACGGCCGGGGGCCGTGCGCTACTGGCCACCAGATGTGCAAAGCGCGAGGCAAATTTCGGCAGGCGTTTCATTGTCATGCTATGTCCTCTCGATCGGCCGCTGTGTTCACCGCGCGGGCCGCTTGGCGGCATTGCGCCGCGGCGGCGCGCTCGCTTCCTCCGCCAGCGCCTTTCGGAAGGATGCGCGCGCGATTTGTTCGGCCAGGCGCAGGCCGCGCGCGGGCGTCAGGGGTGCCGCGGCGTCGCCGATGCGGAGGTGCAGGTCTGGCGTGATGCGGATTGCCGGCTGTCTCATGGTTCACCTTCAATTTGTGCGCAGTGTCGCGGGTGCGGATGGACACGAAAACCACCTATTTCGCGTCCAGTATTTCGCGGACCCGCTTTATTGAGCGAGGGACAGAAGCGAGACGGCCAGCCTCGGTAAGCAACAGTGCGGCGCCGGTCGGGCGCGACTGCCGGGCCGCCCTCGCGTTTTCGCGGATGATTGCCCGCGCCGCGTCCGCAACAGACAGGTCGGCGAAAAATTCCGCCCGGACTTGTCGCACCACGCGGTCGCGGCGCTCGCGGCGCTCAATCTCCCACCATGGGGATTCCCCCGGTTTGAGTTTCAGGCCGAACGCGGTGGCGAGGTCCATGCCGCCCGGCCCCTCAATTTCGTATGTCCGCGCCGACGCATCGAACCACGCTGCATCGCCCGCAAGCTCGGCGGGGCAACTCGGCGTGCGGGCTACGTCCGCCAGCACGGCCGCTAGGCGGCGCATCCGGCTCATGGCGTGTCCTGGGGGCAGCGCCCCGCCTGTGCGCCTCACAGCGCATCCTCGGCGGCATGGGCGGCACGCCACGCGGCGGCCTCGGCCTCAATCTCCTGCCACTCCCGGTTATTGATCGGCTCGCGCGCGAAAAGCTCGTGCTCATACCAATGCCGGCAGCCGGGCGGAGGCGGCCAATCTGATTCCACGCAAATCGGCGATAGCGGTTCACCCGCCGCCCCCACCAAGTCGCGACGCATGGTTTGCACCCACTCCGCCACGATCGCCCGGACCCGGGGCGTGGGGAGGTGCCTTGCGACAATGCGGGCAAGTTCGTCCGCCCCGCAGTCGATCGCCACCGCTGCGCTCACGGCTTCGTCTGGTAGTTCCGGGGGCGCCTCCGCGAAGGCCGCCAGCAGACTGAGCCCGCTTAGCGGGTTTGCTGTCCGGTGCGCCCCTCCCCTCGGCGCGCGACGGCCGGCGTTCCATCCGTCAACCGCAGCCTGGGAAACCGAACCATCCGGCAAGAGCGGTATCCGCCCGGCTGCCACCGCGTCGCGTATCGCCTTCGGCGAGCAACCGACCATGCGGGCGGCGGCGCGGAGTGAGAGCCCGGCCTTCATAGCTGTGCCGCTTCGGTAGAACGGGCGGAACGCACCGCGCCCCCCAGTCCCGCGGCTGGGTAGCTTGATAATTCGTTACGCTTTTGGGTCCTTCCCGGTCTCAAAAACAGGGCGGGCATTGCGCGAGCCCGATGAAAATCTAGGTTTTGAGAATTTTTGAGCTTACCCGGTTGCGCCGCACTACCCGGACGATGGCGCCCTCGTCGGGGCAAAATGGGCGCCTCCAAACGTCCGCCGTCACCGTGCCGAACCTTCTGGGGGCTTATATAAGCCCCCCCAGAAGGAGGTTCGGCAGACGGAAGCGCCGAACGGTTCGGCAAAGTTCGGCATGGTTCGGCAGGGTTCGGCTGGGGTTCGCAGAGGTTCGCGAACGCGGACGGGCGCAAGGTTCGGCAGGGGTTCGTTCGCCCCTGCCGAACCGGCAACGAACCTGCTAATTTCCGGGTCAATTTCCATCCCCTTTTTGCAGGGTGCGGACGGTCTCTCCGTCCACCCCGATCAGGCTGGCGGCCTTCAGCTCGCCGAGGTATTTGCGCAGTTTCGCCCGCTTGCGATCCTGTTCGGCGCGGGAGTCGGTCTCGGCGATCGGGTCCAGTAGCCCGAGCCGTGCCCCCTCGGCATACCAGGCGTTACGGGTCGTCTCGCCGGGCGTGGGCGAGATAACCAGGGCGTCATGCAAGGCGCGGAGCAACGCCAGCGCGATCGCTGAAACCTTGGCCTTCAGGGCGGCGGGTTTGCCCTGAATTTCGCTTGTCCACCGATCATCGGCGAGGCGGATGATGCAGGTCTCAAAGTCGCCCCAGTTGTCCGGTGTGCGTCGGCGGGCCTTGCCAGGCGGCTCGAAAGAAAGCTGAAACGCTACTTCATGGCGTGCGCGCTGTTCATCGGGTAGCGGGGTCATGATGCCCACGGAATCGAACCGCCACGCTTTCACCGATGCACCATATTGCCGGGTTTTATCGTGGCCTGTGTGGTCAAACCATATTTGCCCGATGCCCCTCTCGGTAAGCCCCGACGCAAGAGGCAGCACATCATTCCAAGTTAATTCGTCCTTTTGGTCGCCGAGCATCAATGACATAACGTTGTCGAATATAACCACGTCCGCGCCGCCGACCGCGGCAATCAGCGAATAGACAAATCTATGCCCATCCTCAGTGTTTAGGGGCGACATTCTACCGAGCCCCGGAAATTGTGCTGCAATCTGTTCCTCAAAGTCGCGCGCGTAGATTGTCAGCATTCCGGGTTTTGAGACCATTTCAGCACGCCTCAGTGCGTCGAGACTCCGCGCTTTAATGAGTTCTGACGCCATTTCGCCGTCGATATACAGAACGCGCGCCGGGCGAGACGATCGCCAGTGCAGGAAGCCGGTTCCGGCGGCGATGCCCTCCGCCAACGCAAAGCCCAGCATGGTTTTTCCGAGCCCTGTTGTGCCGACTAGGAAAAGGCGCGTATTTTTTGTTACGAGGTGGCCTAGCAACGGCTCAGGCGGCGGCAACGGGCGGTCTGCCCATGCCTGAATTGTCAAAAAATCACAGAGCCCATCTATAGGTTCTGCACGGGGTGGCGTTTGGCGCACAATGCCCGCCCCGACTTCTCTCACGATTGCGCGGCCTGCGGCGTGATCACGCGGCATTGCGCCCCTCCGGCAGAACGGCGTTGCTGGGGTTGGCAATTCCCCAGGCGATGCAGGATGCAATTTCGTCCGCGTCCGCCTTGCCGGCGCGCTCGGCTGCGCGCGTCACCACCGCAATCAAATCTCGTTCCAGCACCACCCCAGCGCGCACCAGCCGGGCAAGGCTGCGGCTTTCGTGGATGATGGTGTCGTGCCGCTTGCCAACGCCCGCGGTCACGATCGCATCGGCGGCGCGGATCAGAGCGGCGCGGCCATAGGCGCCAGCATCAATGCCCGCTGCGACATTCTCAGCGGCAACAGGCGGCTTAGGCGCCGGGGCTGCTAATTCATCGGCGGAGGGGCAGCGCAACCAATCCTCGCCGGGCAGTTCAAGCAGCCTTGCCGGCAAATGCTCCGCGCGTCCGGGGCCGAAACAAGGTGCAGCGGTATAAATCGGCTGGCATGGCCGAAATACGCACGGGTCCAATGGCGTGCCCGCCAGCCATCGCATCAACTCATAGGTCGTCATCAGGCGGTCGCACCAGAACCAAAGGCGCAACCGGCAGCCGGGCTTGATGCCGTGACTGCCACTGGCTTGCACGATGCAGGCTGCGCGCTGAAAAGGCCGCGGCAGCGTTTCCATCACGATGTCTGCACATGCCTCTAGATCGGATGCCGCGACACATTCCGGCCGCTCAATCCCGTCCGCGTCCAACGCAAGCCAACGGCGCGGAACGCTGCACAGCGTCGGCGCGTCGCCCGTTTTCGTGCATTGATAGACCAGGCGCCGGATATTCGTCGCGGCAGTGCCCGCCAGCAACTCCCCACGCACCACGCACCGATCGGGCAGCACCCGCAGTCGTTTCAGTATCGCCAGCACGTCCAGCAGCCCGCAAACCGGGACAGCGGTCGCATTGAACCGATAGGGGCTGTCGTAGTCCAGCACCGTGCCGTCCGCGCGGATCAGCTTTGCCAGCCGCTTACCCGGCGCCCGCATGACCGTGATGGTATCGCACCAGGGCGGCCGTGCGTCGCCAGCGTCCTGGGGCGTCATGGCGCCACCGGCCTACATTGAAACTCTTGAACGCGGGCCGCCGCTGCGGTATGCTCTGCATGTCCAGTGCAGTCGAATACCGAAACGGAAGCCCCGCCCTTGCGGGAGGGGTTTTCCATTTCAGGCGGCTTTCTGGGCGTCGGCTTCAGAGGTGCTGTGCGCGGGCGCGGTCAGTCGGCCCTCGGCCCAACCGAGTGCATCACCCCAGCGGTAAAGCGGTTTTGCGCCGAATTTCATAAACGGCGGGCCACCGCCACGCGTGGCCTTGGTGGCAAGAGTTGCCTCAGTAATCGGGAAGCCCTCGGCGGTCAGGGCGGCGGCCAGGTCCCGGCGCACGAGCTTACTATCAGGGGTCAATGTCATTTTGTGCCCTCGTTTGCGATCTAACGCGGGCAACTATTTGTCACACGGTTTGCACCCAGGCTAGGACAAAACCTAGCGCGAGGTCTAGGTATCCCGTTTCGGATGCAATAGTTTTCGGCCGCGGCGGATGCGGTCGTTTGCCGCCTTCTTTTCTACACTATTGCGTTTTGCTACCCACTCGATCGGGTCGATAAACCCAGGCCGCGCGGGCACCTCTCCCATCATTGCGTCCACAATTTCTTTTTGATTCTTGTGGTAGTCGAAAAAGGAGTTCCGACTCTTCCCGTCGCTGAATCCGAGGATTTGCGGCACACGAGCGAGCGCGGCCCTGGGCGTAATTCCCGCCGTCTCTGCCCATTCTCGCACGCGCTCACGGTATTGTTCATCAGTTTCAATCTCATGTTTGATCGGGTAAGTCAGGGTATTTTGCAGTTTCCCGGTCGTCAGGAACATACTCGCAACGGTCGTGAGGTACATTAGGCACCACTCGGGCAGCGGATACCTTGGATAATCAGCCATGCCGCAGGCGGCGATCGCTTGCCAGACATACAAAGGATTTTTTGTCTGTTCGGTCCTCAGTCGCAATGTCTCTAGCCTAGCCTCCATGCCTCGGCGCCACTGCATCAGCCGCTTTTCGTCCGCCACGTCCCCCGCAGCGGATGTTGCCTCGGAATTGCAGGGAGCCGGCCGCCTCGCCATGCCCTATGCCTCCATCCGCTCCGCTGTGGGCAACCGCACCACCTTCGCCCCGTGCTTGGCCTCGCCCATCAGTTCGGCAGTGCGGTTCGCCACCGCGTCGGCAGCGGCCAGCAACACAGCATCGGCCGAGTGAATATACCGAGCCGTGACTGTGTGCCCCTTGTGCCCGATCAAGGTGGCAATGGTCGGCTCGGAAAAGCCCAGGGCGCCCGCAAGCGATGCGAAGGAATGCCGCAACACGTGGGGCGTTATGTCCGCAGGCAGATCGCCCAGCTTGGCAATACGCGCCCAAAGTTTCGGGAAACCGGCCATCAGCTTCTTGCCCCGCGTTGGCGGAAAGGCCAGGTCGCCAGTTTGGGATAGGCCGCGCAGCACGTCGCACACGGCGTTGGGCAGCGGGCGCATGCTCGCGCCGGTCTTGGTATCGCCCAGCCGGGCGGTGCGGCGCGCAAGGTCCACCTCCGCCCAGCGCAGCCCCAGCGCCTCGCCAGATCGCCAGCCGGTCAAGGCCAGGAAGCGCACTGCCGCCACCGCCGCCGGCCAGATGCCGCCCTCGGCGGCCTTCGCCAATGCCACGCCCAGGGCCTTGTATTCGTCATCGGATAGGCGCCGCTCCCGCCTTCCGTCCGCTGGGCGCATAACCCCACGCACCGGGTTGTCGGCGCGCATCCGGCGCCGCACTGCATAGGTAAAGATGGCGCCCAGCAAGCCCACCGTGCGGCTCGCGGTGCCGGCGCCGCCGCGCACATTCGACACGCCCCGCTTCTTTCCGGTTTTGGCGCGCTTGGCCGTCTTGCCGGCGGCAACCTTGTGCATGAAGGCCTCCACATCTTCTCGCGTCACCGCCCGCACCTTCATGGCGCCCAGCAGCGGCCGAATATGGCTTTCGATGCGGCCCTTATCGGTGGCGAGCGTGCTGGCCTTCTTTGCCGCCCTCGCCCGCGTTAGCAGGCGCCCAGCTTCCGCGTCGGCCAGATAGAGGTCGCACAACTCCCCCACCGTCTCAGCCTTGCGTTTGGTCTGCTTATCTGCCGCCGGGTCGCCACCCTGGGCCACCTCGCCCAGCAGCCTTCGGGCTTCCCGGCGGGCCGTTTCCGGCGTCCAGGGGGCACCGTGGCGGCCGATGGTATGCCACCGCTGGCGCCCTTCGGCGGTGCGCGATTTCAGCACATAGGCCACCGCGTCGCCGCTCTGCCGCCGGGCGCCAAAACCACGCACCCCGGCATCCCAAATCGTCTCCCCCGGCTTCAGAGCCCGCACTTCCCGCAGTCCAATGTCCTTCCTGTCATCCATGCCGTTGCGCCCTCGGTTTGGTAGCTAGTCCACGCCTAGCTACCACATAGCTACCACCAGAGCGCAAATCGTCGCAAATATAGGCAAAGGTTGTCAATGGAAATTGCCGCAAAGAGCTCTGTTTCTGCAAAGCGGCGCGGCTAGCTACAAACCACCGCAAACCCCTAAAACTGCCCTCCGAAGGCAGAGGTTATGAGATCGATTCACGTAGAGTCCGCCAGTAGCATCCAGCAAATCCGTCAGTTTCCGCCGCTCCCGCCTGCCATGGGCGGCGTCCGAGCCGATCAGGAGCGAATGTAGGTATGTCAGAGTCAGCGAAGGCGCTGCGGCAGCAGATGACGGAGGCCATGGAGAAAATCCGCCAGCAGGTGGAAATTCTGCGCGAGGGTCCGACGATGGGTGAGCCGTCCGATGATCGCAGCCTGATCGCGGAGCTTGAGGCTGAATATGAGGCGCTCAGAGAGGCTCGGGCTAAATTGAGCTCCGAGGCGAACTAGCTCGACTCGTGCCGGAGTTCGGGTGGTGGCCCTGGCCAGCCGGCCTCGACGCTGATGTCAGGTTCGGAACAGATAAAATTGGGGTCTGGGGACTAGGCCGTGTGGACGGATTTAACCAGCATCAGGCCGCACGCAAAACCGATAATGGCTGAATAGCTGATGTCGGTCTTTTCGCACCGCATGGCGACGCGTTTGAACCGCTTGAGTTTGCCAATCGCCTGTTCGACGCGG
>JAATGE010000001.1 GCA_015654825.1 Rhodospirillales bacterium | reverse complement strand
GCCGACGCCTGGCCGCGCGAGCTTTCGGGCGGGCAGGCGCAGCGGGTGGCGATTGCGCGGGCGCTGGCGGCGGAGCCGGACTTGCTGGTACTGGACGAACCGACCGCAAGCCTGGATGTATCCACCCAGGCGGTCGTGCTGGGGCTGCTGCGGGACTTGGCGGCGGCGCGCGGGCTCGCCTACATAGTGATCACACACGACCTGGCGGCGGTGAGCTTCATGGCGCACCGCGTGGCCGTGCTGCGTCGGGGACGGATTGTCGACATGCAGGATACCGTCTCGATGTTACACGGCCCATTGGACCCAAGTCGTTCCCCCATGGAAACTTGAACCAAAGTTTTTTGGTTCTTTTTTCAAAAAAGAACTGCTTTTTGTTAGTTGCCTGTCTCCCCCGGCGCTGGGCCCGAGCGCTACAGCGTTGCAATATACTGGAGGTTTGATGCGTGGTTTCTCGCGTGCGATGGCACTGCTTGCCGGCGTGGCGTTCGTCGTCCCGGCGCTGGCCGACGAGGGGATGTGGACTTTCGATAATTTTCCGGCGGCGAAGATGCGCGCGAAATATGGCTGGGCGCCGGACGCGGCGTGGCTGAAGCATGCGCAACTCTCCAGTATCAGGCTGGCACAAGGGTGTTCGGCGAGCCTGGTTTCGCCGGACGGACTGGTGATGACGAACCATCATTGCGCGCGCGAATGTCTGAGCGAGCTTTCCGACGCCAAGCACGATTACATCGCCAACGGTTTTTATGCGGCGACGGCGGCGGACGAGAAGAAATGTCCGGCGCTGGAGGCCAACCAGCTGGTCGACATCACCGACGTGACGGCGCAGGTGGAGGCGGCGACGGCGGGCAAATCCGATCGCGCGTTCCATGAGGCGGAGCGGACGGCGAAGGCGGCGATCGAGAGCAAATGCGGCACCGGCGCCGATGTGCGCTGCCAGGTAGTGACGCTGTACGAGGGCGGGGTTTACGATCTTTACAAATACAAGCGCTACCAGGACATCCGCGCGGTGTTCGCGCCGGAGCAGAGCATTGCGTTTTTCGGTGGCGACCCGGATAATTTCACGTTTCCGCGCTACGATCTCGATACGGCTTTCGTGCGGGTCTTCGATCACGACAAGCCGCTGCATAGCGATACGTTCCTGAAATTCGCCACGAAGGGCGTGCGGGACGGCGATATTGCTTTCACCAGCGGCAACCCGGGCGCCACGGAACGCGACGATACGCTGGCGGAGCTTGCTTTTCAGCGCGACGATGCACAGCCGCTGCTGATCACCCTGTTTTCCGAATTGCGCGGTGTGCTGAACGAATTCGCGACGAAGGGGCCTGAAGAGGACCGCACGTCGACGACGATGCGGTTTCTGATCGAGAATACGCTGAAGGCCTACAAGGGGCGGCAGAGCGCGCTGGTGCAGGGCTCGCTGGTGACCGACAAGGCGCAGGCGGAAACGGCGTTCCGCAAGCGCGTGGCGGCGGACCCGAAGCTGTCGGCGGCGTATGGCGGCGCGTGGGATGCGGTGGCGGCGGCGGTGGCGCATAACCGCGACATCTACATCCGCAACGGATTGCTGGAGCGGCTGTCGCAGCGGCTTTCGCCGCTGCTGGGCCAGGTGGTGGCGCTGAACCGCTACGCCGCGGAGGCGGGAAAACCGGATGGACAACGGCTTGAGGAATACTCGGACGCGAATTTTCCGGCGTTGAAGCAGGAGCTCGTTTCGCCGGCGCCGATATATTCCGAGCTCGAGAAAACCACGCTGGCCTGGTGGCTGACCAAGGTGCGTGAATATCTCGGCACCAGCGATCCCGATGTGCGCGCGCTGATGGGCAAGAAAAGTCCGGGCGAGATCGCCGATGCGCTGGTGGACGGCACCAGGCTGAAGGACGCGAAATTCCGCGCGCAGTTGCTGGCGGGCGGGCCGAAGGCGATCGACGCGTATCACGACAGCCTGATCGATTTCGCGCGCAAGCTGGATGTGCCGGCGCGCGCGGTGCGGGCGGATTACGAGAACAACGTAAAGGCGGTGATTACCAAGAATGCGGCGCTGATCGCCAAGGCGCGGTTCGCGCTGGAAGGCAAGAGCAGCTATCCGGACGCGACATTCACGCTGCGGCTGTCCTACGGGACGGTGGCCGGTTACCAGGAAAATGGGCGGACGATCGCCCCGGTGACCAATTTCGCCGGGGCCTATGCGCATGCGACGGGTCGCGATCCGTTCAAGCTGCCGGCGACCTGGTTGCGGGCGGAGAAGGATGTGGCGATGGACACGAATTTGGATTTCGTTTCCACGAACGATATCATCGGGGGGAATTCGGGGTCGCCGGTGATCGGGCGGGATGGCGAGGCCATCGGGCTGATTTTCGATGGCAACATCCAGTCGCTGGGGGGCGATTTTGGCTATGATGGCAGCGTGAACCGGGCGGTGGCGGTGGATGTAACCGCGATTACCGAGGCGCTGAGGAAGATTTACCATGCGGATCGGTTGGCTGGGGAGCTGGCGCGGTAAGGAGGGAAAAGGCCAGGGCTCTGCCCTGGCCTTTGACAGGTCAAAATTTAAGGCCGTTGGTATAAGGCCGCTGGCAAGCCGGTGCTCCGCCAACTGCTAGACCGCCTCATATTCCAGCAACAGAGCGACGCTCAGCAGCAGCGTCGCGTGGCCACGATCGAGGCGCCGGAGTAGCTCCGCCGATGCACCGCTCGGGCTTCGCATACCCGCGACGATGACATCGGTGTCCAGTACAAGCCTTACGCTTACAGTGATATCACATCACATACGATATTGGAACCCTGTGAAGCAGGCGCGCACGCGACAGTGTGCCGGCAATCGGCAGCGTGTCGCGTTCCTGTTGCCATCTCGCGCGGATGTGATCACGTTCCGGGGCGTGATCTTACGGATGGCGCCTTAGGGTGGCAGCGGGAAATCGAGGGGGTACGACCATGGTTGGGGGGTGCATCCGGTTTGCGGCGCTGGCGATGGCCGCTGTTACCGTCGCGGGCACGGCGCGGGCGGCGGACGCGGGCGGGACGACGCGCGGAAAACTGAACCCGGGCTACCACCATCCGGACTTTCTGGGTTTCCGTCAGGGCGCGATGCACGATGCGATGGTGCACGCGCAAGCGGCAGGCACCCTGGAGACGCTGCCGAACTGGAGCCATAAGTTCTCCATCAACGGGCAGACCTACAACTATACGCTGCTGGGGACCGATCCGGCGGCGGGCGCCGCAACGACGACGATCAATACGGTGCTGGTGCCGGTGCGGCTGACGGTGCCGGACAAGATCGTCAACGGCTCGCCGCTGGTGCTGAACGCCAGGAAGTTCATGCAGAGCGTCCTGCGCAGCCCGATCTTCACGCCGGCGGCATTCGATAGCGGCACGCTGCAATTCGGCGATGCGATGCTGCATGCCGAGTTTCCTCAGGCGCCGAAGGACTGGCATCTGACGCTGGCCGCGACCGTCGGGCCGACGCTGGATGTCGTGGCACCGAGCGGGTCGGTGACGGTCTATCAGTCGAAGTCCGGCAAGTATTTGGGCGTGATCGAGGATGACAGCGTGCTCGACCAGCCGATCGTGAATGCGGTGCGCACGAAATACACGCCGGAAACCTACGTGATTTTCGTTACTTATAACTCGCTATACGCCGATGCTTACGGTTATCATTCCGCGGTGATGAGCAAGCAGGGCTCCGCGGCTACGGTGTTCGCGTATAATTCCTGGCTGGTCGGGGTGGACGATCTTTTTACGCTGCCGTCGCCCAACTCGGATACGTTCGCGCATGAAACCGCCGAGACAATTCACGACGCTGTCAGCACCAGCCTGACATTGTTGTGGGGTGACTGGTTTCGTAACAACAAATGCTTTCAGAGATACATCGAAGTCGGTGACGCGGTGGAGGATGCACCGCCAAAGGTGCAGAACTACCGGCAAAAGGTCTTGGTGAACGGCAAGCAGGTTATTTACACGCTGCAGACGGAGGCGATGCTGCCGTGGTTCCTGCGGGAGTATCCCTCGTCCGCGATCCATGGTGCCTACTCGTTTCCCGGTGAGACGGCGGTGCTGGGGCCGGCGCCTTTTACGTGCAGGTCGTAGCAAGACAAGGAAAGGCCAGGGCTCTGGCCTGGCGTTTCTGACCTATCTTGGCGCCTGCGGCGCAGCGCCCGCCGTCGCGCAAGCCAGGCCTTCACAGGCGGCCTAGGGCGCGCGACAAACACGGACATGCAGCAGATCGATCCCAGGCAATGCCACTGCGGCAGCGGGCTTACCGCCGCGCGCTGCTGCAATCTCGACCTCGCGACGCTCGGCGCGTCGGAAGCGCACCGCCACCTGGTGCCGTTGGAAGAGCAGGCGGCGCAGGCGCATCGCGCCGGGGACGATGCGACCGCCGAGCGTCTGGCCCTCGATGCGCTGGAACTTGCGCCCGGCCGGCCCGGCGCCCTCGCGGTGCTGTACGAAATTCGCAAGAGCCAGGGCCAGGCCACGGCCGCCGTGGCGCTGATCCAGCGCATCGTGATGCTGGAGCCGAACAATTTCTGGGCCACCAATGAAGTGACGCTTCTGCTGCTCGGCAAGGGCGATGTTGCCGAAGCGGAACGCCATGCCCGCAATGCGATCCGCATAGCGCCGGAAAACGCGCAGTCGCACTATCTGATGGGCATGACGCTGACCGAGG
>JAATGE010000146.1 GCA_015654825.1 Rhodospirillales bacterium | reverse complement strand
CCCCCGCGTCGCTCGCTAAACAGAGTCCGGGTGCAAGGAGGGGCGGTATGTCTATGCAAGGCGGGCTTCGGCAAGGCGGCGCGGCGGTTGAGAGATCGGCGGCCAGTGGCGCCTGGACCGGCTTCCTGATCATGGCGTTCGTCGTCGTGGGCCTGATGGGCGGCATCGCGACCTTTGCGGCGCAAATCCCGTTCGAGCGCGCCCTGGCTCGCGAAGCGGCGCTCGATCAGGTTTTGCCGGCGGCTTCCGCGGCCGACGCCGCATCGAGGCTGGCGGCCTTGCGTCCGGCGCTCGGCGACAGCGCCGACCATGTCCTCGGCGGCACCGGCGACCTCGCGGCCAAGGTCGCTGCGGAACGCGCGCGCATGCTGGCGGCGTTCGGCCAGGAAGCCCGCGACATCGGCATGCGGCTGCGCCTGGTGCTGGCGATTTTTACCCTCGCGGGCACGGTATTCGGGGTGGCGGTGCTCGGCATCGTGCGCCGTTCGTCACCGAATTGACTTGGTCCCGGGGCAGAACCGTGTGGTATTGGTCGTCGACGGAAACAATCGGAGGTGCGCCGTGAGCCCAATCCCCTACGTGGCCGTGCTCGCCGCCGTTGCCGGTTTGCTTGCCCAACCGGCCGTCGCCGATGGCACCCATTTCCGTGTAAAACCAATTACGGTCGCGGGTGGCGCGAACGTCAGTGCGAACGCCATCAATAACAATGGCATGATTGCTGGAACCTATGGCGGTGGCCTGAACGGCTTCATCCTCTCCGGCACCGCGCTGACCACGCTGCCGCCCACATTTGCCAATTGTCCGGACGGCTGCGTCGCCGTACCCACCGCCATCAACGCAGCCGGCGACGTCGTCGGCACCACATTTTTCGGCGATGTGTACGCGTTCCTCTGGCACAACGGCGCGTACGTCGCCGCTGGCTCCTTTGACCTTGGACTAACTGGCGACGCCGCCGCCGGCCCCGGTATCAACAGGAAGGGCCAGGAATTCTACAATTACTTTGTCCATGGTGGAATATTCATCCCTTACTTCGGAACCCCCGGCGCGATGGTACAAATCATGCCGCTAGGTTCGTTTCCAGTAATTAACAGTATCAACGATCGCGGTGCCGCCGCCGGCACTTTTTCCCCGTTCGCGCCATCGGTCTTCCTCTACAGTGGCGGTCAATACGTCACCATCGCGCCGCCCGCCGCGATTTCCAGCGAGGGTGGCTACGTCAACAATTCAGGCCGCGTGGCCGGCACCTACCAGGACAAGCAGGGTGCCTGGCACGGGTTCGTGTATCGCGCCGGGAAATATGCCAGCTTCGACATGCCGGGAACCGTCACGTCCATCACCGTGCGGGCGATCAACAACAAGGGCCGCGTGGTAGGCACTTTTGTCGGCGGCAAAAGCGGCCTGCAGCAGATTTTCCTCTACAACGGCAGTACCGTCTCCGTGTTCGGCAAATATGCGGCAAGCGATCAAATTCAGATAGCAATGAACGATATCGGCCGGATGGTCATCTCGGACTACGCCAACGGCGCGTTTCGCTCCTACCGGGTGCGCTGCTTCGGCGCCGGCTGCTGACTTCAGGATCCGGCGCGCGTTGTCTTCAGATAAGCAATAATATCGCGCCGCGCCTGCGCCACCGGCGTCTTCATCGGCATTTGCGCGCCCGGCAGTTCTGCCTGCGGGTCCGCCAGCCAACGATCCAGCCGCGCCTCGTCCCAGTTGAAGCCGGCGAATTTCAGCGCCATCGAATAGGGATAGAGCGGCACGCTGCCGGCGCGCCGGCCGACCACGCCGGCGAGCGGCGGCCCGATCTTCGCACGGTCCAGCGCATGGCAGGCACCGCAATTTTCCGCGAACAGCCGGGCGCCGGCGGCCGCGTCCGGCGGCCCGGCCGCGAAGCGCGCCAGATCCGGCGCGCCCTGCGGCTTCTTCGACTCAAAGAACGTGTAGCTGAGCGTGATTTCGTGCACGTCCGATGTGCTCGGGTCCAGCGCCAGCGCCGGATCGACATAGAAATCCACCGGCATCTGCACTTTCGCCCCGGCGGCAAGCTTTTCCTCGGTAAAGCAGAAACACTGGATCTTCTTGAAATAGATGCCGACTTTTTCCGGTGTCACGTTGAAGGCGGCGTGCCCGGTAATGTCGTGGTTGGACAGGTTCTCCGCTTCGAAGAACACCAGCGCGTCCTGGCCGAGACGCAGTTTGATCGACCGCTGCACCGGCGCAAAGCGCCACGGCAGGCCCGGCGCCACGTTGGTGTCGAACAGCACCGTTACGTCGCGCCCCAGCTGAGCGGAAACCGCGGCGGCGACGCGCTGCGTGGTGCCGTTGGCGCCGGTCACCTGGCAAAATAGCCGGTAGAGCGTCACCGAGTAGCTGGTAATGCCGACCATGACCCCCAGCAGCAAGCTGAGGGCAAGGAGCGTGGCGTAGTTGCGCAATCGCTTCACGATGGCGCCGATCTAGCCCGCCGGCTGCGCCTGAGCAACAAGGGGCAGGAAGGCCAGGGCTCTGTCCTGGACCCGCTGGGGCCGGAGGCCCCAGACCCCAATTTTATTTGTTCCGAGTCTGGCATCCGCTGCGAGCGCGCCGCTAAATCCACGTCTCGCCAGACCGTACAGAAGACTCCCGCCACGCAGCGCGTACGACGGCGGCGGCACGCCGTCGGGGGTCCAGGGGGCAGAGCCCCTGGCCTTCTGCTCCCTACGCCGCCTGCGCCAGCGCCCCACCAATTACCAGCCCATCGGCGCCCGCAGTCACGTGGATCGTTTCGCCCTCGTGGATCGACCCCTCCAGCAGCAGCGTCGCCAGCTTATTCTGCAGGCTGCGCTGGATGACCCGTTTCAGCGGACGCGCGCCATACACGGAATCGTAACCCTCGTGCGCCAACCAATCGAGAGCACTCTGGTCCAGATCCAGCGTGATGTTGCGATCTTCCAGCAGCGACCGCAGGCGCCGCAGCTGGATAGCGACGATCGTTTTCATGTCCTCGCGCTGCAGCCGGCGGAACAGCACCACCTCGTCCAGCCGGTTGAGGAATTCCGGCCGGAAATGATCGCGCACCACGCGCATCACCTGCGCCTGCACCAGCGCCGTTTCTTCGCCGTCGGGCTGGCTGGCCAGGATGTCGCTGCCGAGGTTCGACGTCAGCACGATAATCGTGTTGCGGAAATCCACGGTGCGTCCCTGGCCGTCGGTCAGGCGGCCATCATCCAGCACCTGCAGCAACACATTGAAGACGTCCTCGTGTGCCTTCTCCACCTCGTCGAACAGGATCACCTGGTAGGGCCGCCGCCGCACCGCCTCGGT
>JAATGE010000539.1 GCA_015654825.1 Rhodospirillales bacterium | reverse complement strand
GGGCGATCTGGCCTTCCTGCCCCTGGGCGGGACGGGCGAGATTGGCATGAACCTCAATTTGTACCGCTATGGCGGGAAATATCTGGCCGTGGATTGCGGTATCGGGTTCGGGGGCAACGAAACCCCCGAGGCCGAAATCATCATGCCCGACCCATCCTTCATCGCGGAGCGGCGGGACAAGCTGGTCGGGCTGGTCATCACACACGCGCATGAGGACCACGTGGGCGCGGTGGCGCATCTGTGGCGGCAGCTGCGATGTTCGGTCTACACCACGCCGTTCACGGCGGCCGTGCTGCGGCGCAAGCTCGGCGAGGCGCAGTTGCTGAACGAGGTGAAGATCCACGTGATCCCGCCCGGCGGCAGTTTTGAGCTCGCACCGTTCAGCCTGCGGTTCATTCAGGTCGCGCACAGGACGCCGGAGAGCCAGGCGCTGGCGATCCGCACGCCGGCGGGGCTGGTCGTGCACACCGGCGACTGGAAGCTGGATCCGAACCCGCTGGTCGGGCCGCCCACGGATGAGGCGGCGTTCAAGGCGCTCGGCGACGAGGGCGTGCTGGCATTGGTTTGCGACAGTACCAATGCCCTCGTGGAAGGCCATTCCGGTTCGGAACTGGATGTGCGGCGCAGCCTGGCCGGATTGATCCGCGGCCTGACCGGTCGGGTAGTGGTGACCTGCTTTGCCAGCAACGTGGCGCGGGTGGAAAGTGTGGTGGTCGCGGCGCGCGATGCCGGCCGCAGCGTGGCGCTGATCGGGCGCTCGTTGCGCAATCTGGAAGCGGCGGCGCGCGAGACCGGGTACCTGAAGACGCTGCCGGAGTTTGTCGCGGAAGATCGGATCGACGATGTTCCGGACGATAATCTGCTGATCCTGATTACCGGCAGCCAGGGCGAGCCGCGTAGCGCGCTGTCGCGCGTGGCGCAGGACAGTCATCAGACCCTTTCGCTCGGCGAAGGGGATACCGTCATCTTCTCGTCGCGCATGATCCCCGGGAACGAGCGCGCGATCGGTACGGTGCAGGATAATCTGGTGCGGCGCGGCGTGCACGTCATGACCGACAGCGATCACATGGTGCATGTCAGCGGCCATCCGGCGCGCGACGAGCTGCGCAAATTGTATCGGCTGGTGCGGCCGAAATTCTCGGTCCCGGTGCATGGCGAGTGGCGGCACCTGGCGGCGCATGCGGCACTGGCCGAGGAACTCGGCGTGCACGCAGTGATGCTGGAGGATGGCGACATTCTGCACATGGCGCCGGGTACGCCGGAGGTGGTGGATAGCGCGCCGGTGGGCAGGCTGGCGCTGGACGGCAATCGCGTGGTGCCGCTGCAGGGCGGCGTCATGGCCGCGCGGCGCCGCATGCTGTTCAACGGTATCGTCATGGGCAGCCTAGTCGTGGACGAGGGCGGTAGACTGCTGGGACGTCCGAAAGTCAGTGCGCCGGGCCTGTTCGAGCCGGAGGACCCGGAGAGCGACCGCATTTTGCGCGAGTTCGGCGTGGCGCTGGCTGATCTGCCGGCGGCACTGCGGCGCGACGACGCGGCGCTGACCGATGCCGCAAAGGCGGCACTCCGGCGAACCCTGGGAAAGAGGCTCGGCAAACGGCCATTGGTGGATGTGCACCTGATGCGAGTCTGAGTTCGGCGCTTCGACCCAAAACGACGGCCAAATATACCAACGTTTTTTGGTTTTTTCAAAAAAGAATAAGAAAAAGCACTTCTTTTTGAAAAAAGAAGCAAAAACTTTGGTTAATTGTTCCTCGTTCTCTGACATTGGTCGGAGTCTGTACTTGTTTTCAACTGTTATTGGCCTGGGTCGCGGCCTTCGCTGAGTTACGGAGTGCCTATGGCCTGGTTCAACGGATTGGTGCTGTTCGTCATCATCTGGTGGACGGCGCTATTCGCCGTACTTCCGTTCGGCACCCGCCCGGTGGCGGAGCCCGACTCGGCAACCGGTTGGCGCGGCGCGCCGGCCCAGGCGCACATCGGCCGCAAGCTGCTGATCACCACCGCGGTCTCGCTGGTTATCTGGGGGATCTGCTTCGCCGTCATCAGCAGCGATTGGCTGAGTTTCCGCACCGGCGTGCTCGCCCTGCCGAAGGATTAGGCAGCGCGCGGGATCGCCTGGCGGATTAATAGGCGTACGCAGTCTGAAACGCCAAAATAGCGCTCAATTCACCGCTGTTTTCGATGGACGGAAGCGGCGGAAGGCGGAATCATCACCGGCAGGACGAGGGTGTTTCCTCATCCTGCCGTGTGACTGGCGTTTCCTCCCTAAACTCGGCCCCGCGTGCCGCCGGTGCGCGGGGCCTTTTTCTGCTATCAGGTTGTAGGGCCGAAGTCATCTGATTTTCATACGATTAACCCCGTTAAGCGACAGTTTCTTGCTGTGAACCGATTGTGCGGCGCAGCAATATTATAGAGGGCTCAACCACCGGTTGCGTCTTGTCCATATCGCGAGGCAACCCCGGCGCCCGCTGGCGGTCGGCCCGGTGGGGCTGTAGGGTCCGCGCCCCAACCCGGACGCCCAGGACCCGATCTTCATGCGCCTTTCAAGCAGCTTCGTGCCGACCCTCCGCGAAACCCCGGCGGAGGCACAGATCGCCTCGCACCGGCTGATGCTGCGCGCCGGCCTAGTGCGCCAGACCGCTTCCGGCATCTACGCCTGGCTGCCGATGGGGTTTCGCGTGCTGCAGAACATCGCCGCCATCGTGCGGGCGGAGCAGGACGCGGCCGGCGCGCAGGAGCTGCTGATGCCGACGCTGCAGACCGCCGATCTATGGCGCGAAAGCGGCCGCTACGACGCGTACGGCCCGGAAATGCTGCGCATCAAGGACAGGCATGAGCGCGACCTGCTCTATGGGCCGACCAACGAGGAAATGATTACCGACATCGCGCGCGGCGCACTGCGCAGCTATCGCGAGCTGCCGCAGATTCTGTACCATATCCAGTGGAAATTCCGCGACGAGGTGCGGCCGCGTTTCGGCGTCATGCGTGGGCGCGAGTTCCTGAGGAAGGACGCCTACAGTTTCGATCGCGACTACGCCGGCGCAGTGCTGAGTTACCGGAAAATGATGCTGGCCTACATGCGGACGTTTCGGCGCATGGGGCTGCAGGCCATTCCCATGGTGGCGGATACCGGGCCGATCGGCGGCGATCTCAGCCACGAGTTCATCATCCTGGCGCCGACCGGCGAGAGCCAGGTGTTCTACGACGCGGCATTCGAGGAAATCGATTATTCCAGCAGCAGCTTCTCGACCGGCAGCGAGGCGGACCTGAATCGTTTCTTCGATCTGATGACGACGCATTATGCCGCCACGGACGAGAAACACGATGCAGGCGCCTGGGCGCGGTTGGACCCGGCGCGGCGGCGCGAAGGCCGCGGCATAGAGGTCGGGCATATTTTCTATTTCGGCCAGAAATACAGCAAGGCGATGGGCTTTTCCGTGGCCGGCCCGGACGGCGCCGTGATCGTGCCCGAAATGGGCAGCTACGGCATCGGCGTGTCGCGCCTGGTGGGAGCCATCATTGAGGCGTCGCACGACGATGCCGGCATCGTCTGGCCGGACAGCGTGGCACCGTTCCGCGTCGCGATCCTGAACCTGCGTGTCGGTGACGCGGCCACCGGTACGATCACCGAGGCGCTGTACGAAAAGCTCGGCGGCCAGGCACTGCTGGATGATCGCGACGAGCGCGCCGGCGCGAAATTCGCCGATGCGGACCTGATGGGGGTGCCGTGGCAAATGATTGTCGGCCCGAAGGTGGCGGCGGCCGGGCGCGTGGAGCTCAAGCGCCGTGCCACCGGCGAGCGGCACGAAGTGTCGTTGGAAGACGCGCTGAGCCGGGTCGCGTGATGTTCTCTGCATTCGAACGCGCGGTGGCGGCGCGCTACTTGCGCGCCCGCCGCGGCGAGCGCTTCGTTTCAGTCATCGCCGGTTTCTCGCTGGTCGGCATAGCGCTTGGCGTCGCCACGCTGATCATCGTCATGGCGGTGATGAGCGGCTTCAAATCCACGCTGCTGGACAGCATCCTCGGGCTGAACGGCCATCTGGGCATATACGCCACGCAAAATACCGGCCTGCCGGATTTCGACGCGCTGGCCGGAAAAGTCCGCAAGGTGGCGGGGGTGGTTTCCGCCACACCGATCATCGAGGGCCAGGTGCTGTTCAGCGCCAACGGCGCCAACGCCGGGGGCCTGGTGCGCGGCATCAAGCCGGCCGATCTGCGCGAGCTGCCCTCGATCGCCAACAACATCAAATTGGGTTCGCTGAACGATTTCGCGGGTAACGACGGGATCGTGGTTGGCATTAGCTTGGCGCAGCGATTCGGCCTTGGCATCGGTTCCCGCCTGACGCTGATTTCGCCCGAGGGAGCAGTGACCGCCTTCGGCACCGTGCCGCGGGTGCGGGCCTATCGCGTCGTGGCGATCTTCGACGCAGGCATGAACGAGTACAATTCATCCTACACGTTCCTGCCGCTGGAGGCAGCGCAAATCTATTTCCAGAAACCGGATGCGGTGACCGACATCCAGGTCATGGTGAAGGACCCCGATCGCGTTGCCGAAGTAAATCGCGCCATCCGGCAGGCGCTGGCCGCGACACCTGTGCGGGTCATCGACTGGACCGAAGCGAACGACAGCTTCTTCGCCGCCGTCACCGTCGAACAGAACGTGATGTTCCTCATCCTGACGCTGATCATCCTGGTCGCCGCGTTCAACGTCGTTTCAAGCCTGATCATGATGGTCAAGGACAAGACCGGCGATATCGCGGTGCTGCGCACGCTCGGTGCCACGCGGGGCAACATCATGCGCATCTTCCTGATGTGCGGTGCCTCGGTGGGTGTCACCGGCACCGTGGTTGGCACCCTGCTCGGCGTGGTGCTCTGCCTGAACATCGAGCGCATCAGGCAGTTTCTGCAAAACGTGCTCGGAGCAAAACTGTTCGATCCGGAAGTGTACTATCTGACCCACCTGCCGGCCAAACTGGAAATGGGCAACGTGGTGCAGGTGGTGATCATGGCGCTGGTGTTGTCGCTGGTCGCCACGCTCTATCCAAGCTGGCGCGCGGCGCGCACCGACCCGGTGGAGGCGCTGCGCCATGAGTGACCCGCTGGCATTGCGCGGTGTCGCGCGCACCTATCGCGGTGAGGCGGGGGATTTGCCCGTGCTGCGCGGCGTGGACCTCGATCTGCAGGCCGGCGAAATTGTGGCGCTCGTGGCGCCGAGCGGCACCGGCAAGTCCACGTTGCTGCACCTGGCCGGCCTGCTGGAGCGGCCGGACGGCGGCGAGGTGCTGATCGACGGGCGCGCCTGCGGCACACTGGCCGACGCGGAGCGCACGGCCATACGGCGCCTGCGCGTCGGCTTCGTCTACCAGTTCCACCACCTGCTGGCCGAGTTCTCGGCGCTGGAGAACGTCGCGTTGCCGCAAATGATCGCCGGCGTCGGCCGCCGCGAGGCCGCGGACCGCGCCCGCGCGCTGCTCGCCTCGTTTGGCCTCGCGGACCGCGCGAGCCATCTGCCGGGCAAGCTCTCGGGCGGCGAGCAACAGCGAGTCGCGATCGCCCGGGCACTCGCCAACCGGCCCGGCGTGCTGCTGGCCGACGAACCGACCGGGAATCTCGATGTTGGAACATCCGACAAAGTGTTCGGCGAACTTCTAAAAATCGTTCATGATCAAGGCGTTGCAGCACTTATTGCAACCCATAACACAGAACTCGCACGCCGCATGGACCGTGTGGTGACGCTTAGGGATGGGCGCGCGGTCTCGGTGTAGTATGGTCGCGCCATAAGAAGGCCAGGGGGCTCTGCCCCCTGGACCCCCGCTAAGGACAAGTCCTTAGAACCTGTTTGTTAGTCGGGGGAACAGGAGGGGGCAGCGAGAACTTGCCAACGCCCGAGTTGCCGCCTCCTGTTCCCCCGACCAATTAAACGGGGTCTGGGGACTAGTTCCCCGGCGGGGTCCAGGGGCAGAGCCCCTGGCCTTCCTTGGGGACGAGCATGCCACACACCGATTTCGTGCACCTGCGCGTGCATTCCGCCTACTCGTTGAGCGAAGGTGCCATCCGCGTGGATCAGATCGCGGCGCTGGCGCGCGAGGCGCGCATGCCGGCGGTTGCGATCACCGACACCGCAAACCTGTTCGGCGCTCTGGAATTTTCGCAATACTGCGTTGGCAAGGGGGTGCAGCCGATCATCGGCTGCCAGATTTCACTCGCGCGCACCGAAAAACCGGGGTTGGCACCTGACCCGATCGTGTTGCTGGCGCAGACCACCGCCGGCATCGACAATCTGCAGCACTTGTCGTCCGCCGGATTCCTTGAGAGCGACCCGGCGGCGCCGCACCTTGCATTCGATACCATCGCCGCGCGCGCGGAGGGTTTGTTCCTATTGACCGGCGGCACGCGCGGGCCGCTGGCGCGCCTGCTGTCGGAGGGACGCGAGCCGGAGGCCGCCTCCCTGCTGGCGCGCATGCGCGAGGCATTCGGCGATCGTTTGGCGGTAGAGTTGCACCGCCACAATACCAATTTGGACCGCGCGCTGGAGCCCGGGTTGATAACCCTGGCGGATCGTTTTGGCTTGCCGCTGGTCGCCACCAACGAGTGTTTTTTCGATCGGCCCGCGATGTATGAGGCGCACGACGCGCTGATGTGCATTGCCGAAAGCCGTATGCTGGCGGATGCGGACCGGCGGCGCGTAACCCCGGAGCATTGGTTCAAGCCCGCCGCCGCCATGCGCGCATTGTTCGCCGATCTGCCCGACGCCTGCGACAACACGTTGGCCATTGCACGGACCTGCGCCGCCATGGCGGAAACTCGCAAGCCGCTGCTGCCGGTTTGCCCCAAGGTGCGCCCGGGAACCACGGAGGAGGAAACGTTGCGTGCCATGGCCCGCGAGGGTTTGGCACTGCGCATGGCGGCAAAAGGAACGGATGGCGCGGCACGCTACGAGGAGCGGCTGGAGTATGAGCTGCGCGTCATCGTCGAAATGGGTTTCGCCGGCTATTTCCTGATCGTGGCCGACTTCATCCAATGGGCCAAGGCGCAGGGCATTCCGGTGGGCCCCGGGCGCGGCTCCGGTGCCGGGTCGGTGGTGGCCTGGGCGCTGACCATTACCGACCTGGATCCGCTGCAGTTCAATCTGCTATTCGAACGGTTTCTCAATCCGGAACGCGTTTCGATGCCGGATTTCGATATCGATTTCTGCCAGGAGCGGCGCGACGAAGTGATCAGCTACGTGCGCCGCGAATACGGCAATGAGCGCGTGGCGCAAATAATAACGTTCGGAAAATTGCAGGCACGCGCGGCGGTTCGTGACGTCGGCCGCGTGTTGGGCATGCCGTACGGCCAGGTCAACCGGGTCGCGGAACTGATACCCAACAATCCCGCCAAACCGGTGACGTTGAAGGAAGCGGTGGAAGGCGAGCGCCGGCTAGCCGATTTGCGCGACGCCGACGAGTCCGTGCGGCGTCTGTTGGAAATCGCCATGCAGATAGAGGGACTTTACCGTCACGCCAGCACGCACGCCGCCGGGGTGGTCATCGGCGACCGCCCGCTGACCGACCTGGTGCCGATGTACCGGGACCCGCGGGAAGGCACGCTGGTGACGCAGTACAACATGAAATATGTCGAGCAGGCGGGCCTGGTAAAATTCGATTTCCTGGGCCTGACGACATTGACGATCCTGCAGAAGGCGGTTGCGTTTGCGCGCGGGCAGGGGGCGGAAGTCGATCTCGACCGCATTCCCCTCGATGATGAGAAAACCTACGCCATGCTGTCGCGCGGCGATGCCGGCGGCGTCTTCCAGTTTGAAAGCCAAGGCATGCGTGACGTGCTGCGGCAAATGCGGCCGGACCGGTTCGGCGATCTGATCGCCGCCGGCGCGCTGTACCGCCCCGGACCGATGGCCAACATACCGGCGTATTGCCAGCGCAAGCACGGCGAGCCGTGGCAGCCGCCGCACGAAGAGTTGAGGGATATCCTGGAAGAGACCTATGGCATCATGGTCTACCAGGAACAGGTGATGCAGATCGCGCAGAAAATGGGCGGCTACAGTTTGGGGAGTGCCGATTTGTTACGGCGGGCGATGGGCAAGAAAATTCGCTCCGAGATGGACAGTCAACGGCAGATTTTTACCGAGGGTGCGATCGCGCGCGGTATCAGCGATGCCAAGGCCGTCGAAGTATTCGATCTGATGGCGAAGTTCGCGGACTACGGTTTCAAGAAATCGCACGCCGCCGCCTATGCACTGGTTTCCTATCAGACCGCCTGGATGAAGGCCAATCACCCGGTGGCATTCCTGGCCGCCTGCATGTCGCTTTCCATTGCCAATACCGACAAGTTGGCGGCGCTGCGCCAGGAAGCGGCGCGCATGGGTATTCGCATGCTGCCGCCTTCAATCACCCGATCGGACGCCGCTTTTTCCATGGAGCTGTTGGCGGGCGGCCCGCTGGCGATCCGTGACGCGCTGGCGGAGATCAAGAAGGTCGGCATG
>JAATGE010000627.1 GCA_015654825.1 Rhodospirillales bacterium | reverse complement strand
GAAATCCGTGTTTGGTATGGGCTTCGCCGGGGAGACGATGAAAAGCCGCGCAGCGCTAATGGGGGTCTGGGGCCTCAGGCCCCAGCGGGTCCAGGGCAGAGCCCTGGCCTTTGACAGGTCAAAATTTAAGGCCGTTGGTATCATTGATTTCATTCTATTATACTTACCTTCGCGCGTGGCTATTACTTTCGTCGGAGCAACGCTTGAACCTCGGTGTCGAGCGCGCTGAGGAATTTGGACTTTTCTGCTTTGGTCAGCGGCGGCGGGCCGCCGCCGGCGACGCCGAGTTCGCGCAGGTGCCGTGAAATCTCGCGTCCAGCCAAGGCGCTGCCGATGTTGTCCTGGGTCCAGCGATGGCCCGTGGGCGAGAGGGCGCGGGCGCCTTTGGCCAGGCAGCGCGAGGCCAGCGGGATGTCGTTTGTTACGCAGCAATCGCTCGCGGTAATTCGTTCGGCGATCCAGTCGTCGGCGATATCGGGGCCGGCGGCGACGGTCACCATGGTGACGTTGGCGCGGCCCGGCGGCCGGATCGGGCGGGAGCCGTTGGAGACGACCACTACATCCAGGGCGAGACGATCGGCCACGCGATACACTTCCTCGCGCACCGGGCACGCATCGCCGTCGATGTAGATCGTTACCACAGTGCGGTCTTAAATCGTCATTGCGAGCCGCCCTTGCGGCGCGGCAATCCAGGAGCGTGCCCAGTTCGAAGCAACCCGCTATTCAGATGACATCCGATCCGTCGAAGCGGACCTATCAGCATCGAAACGGCAGCCTGCCGGGGTTTGCTTCCAGATATGCCTGCCGGATGCTGGTACATTTCGAGCTTCATGCCGACAGGATGGCCGCTTGCACGCGAGAAGCAGACCAGGTCGTGGTGGCGCGCGGCGCAGCTGGCACTGATCGAGGTGGATAACGCTACGTGGCGCGATCTGTATCCGGACATGGCTTGAGCGAGCGTGCCTGCGGCGCCGGTGCGCGTGGGGAGCGTCTGGATTGCCGCGCCGCAAGGGCGGCTCGCAATGACGGATTGGGATGGCGATTGGGCAATGGTTCGCGCCATTCGTTCGCCGGGCGCTACTGCGCCGCGAGCGCGCGGAGGTCGGTGCGGGGGCGGGCGCCGTAATGTTCGATCACCGCGGCGGCGGCCAGGCTGCCGAGGCGGCCGCAGGCGGGGAGGTCGCGGCCCGCGGTGTAGGCGGTGAGGAAGCCCGCGGCGTAGGCGTCGCCGGCGCCGGTGCTGTCCACCAGTTTCGCCGGTGCCGCGGCGATGGCAAAGACTTCGTCGCCACTCAGGATGACGCTGCCCTGCTCGCTTTGGGTCAGGGCCGCCAGCTGCACGTCGGCGCGCGCCGCGACCATTGCGTCAGCGAAATCCGGGGTTTCGTACAGGCTGCATATTTCCGCTTCGTTGGCGAACAGGATGTCCACGTCGGCCAGCAGATCGAGGAACGCGGCGCGGTGGCGGTCGACGCAGAACGGGTCGGACAATGACAGGGCCACCTGGCGTCCCGCCGCGCGCGCCGCGCGGGCGGCGCGGACGAAGGCCGCCTGCGCGTACGGCGGATCAAACAAATATCCTTCCAGATACGTTACTTTCGCTTCCTCGATATCCGCGATCAGCAGATCGGATTCATCGAACATGACGCAGGCGCCGAGAAAGGTGTTCATGGTGCGCTGGCCGTCCGGCGTGACCAGGATCAGGCAGCGCGCAGTGGGTGCGCCGCCGGCCAGGGGCGATGTGGGGAAGTGCACGCGGGCGGCGGTGATGTCGTGGCGGAACACGGCGCCGAGCTGGTCCTGGGCCACCTTGCCCTGAAACGCGACGCGCGCACCGAGGCCCGCCGCGACGGCGCAGGTATTGGCGGCCGACCCGCCGCTCGATTCCGTGCCGGGCGGCATCGCTGCGTAGAGCGCCTCCGCCGCGGCCGCATCGATCAGCCGCATGCTGCCCGGATGCATATCGTGCTTGCTGAGGAACCCATGATCGCAGGGTGCAACGACATCCACGATGGCGTTGCCGATCCCGAGTATGTCGAAACGTGCGTCCTGCATCATCATGTCCCGCCGGTGTTGAATCTTATAAGTCGGGGCAGAGCCCCATAGGCGCCAAGATAAGCGAGAAGGGAAGGCCAGGGCTCTGCCCTGGACCCGCTGGGGCCAGTAGGCCCCAGACCCCATTCATTGGGGGGAACGGCGAAGCCAGAAAATCCATGTACTCGCTTCGCCGGGGAGACGATGAAAAGCCGCGCAGCGCTAATGGGGTTCTCGGCCCTACTGGGCCCAGCGGGTCCAGGGCAGGGCCCTGGCCTTTTGTGTTACTCGACAACGATCGCCCCCGCCGCCGCGCCCGAACGCGCCCGCTCCGCCATGATCGTGTAGGCATCTTCCAAAGCCCGGGCGAACGCGGCCGCATCGAACAAGGGCGACGTATCGCGCGCCGCCAGCAATTGTTGCCGCAACGCCGCGCGCCGGCCCGGATCGCCCGCCAGTTCGACCGCGAGCGCGGTGTAGCTTTCCAGGGAGTCCGTGACCAGGTCTGCCAGGTTCGCGGCCCGCAGCATGCTGGCGCCGGTGCGGCTGGGGAAGCTGCGCCCCGCGCAGGTAATGACCGGCAGGCCGGCCCAGAGCGCGTCAGCGACCGCGGTATGGGCGCTGGAAGGCGCGGTATCGAGGAACAGGTCGGCGTAGTCGTGGCGCGCGATGTGCTGCTCCAGCGGCAAGCCGGGCGCGAACACCAGGCGGGCGGGATCGATCGCCAGGCGCGAGGCTTCGGTGCGCAGGTTCGCGGCCATGTTCAGGTTGCCCTCGAACAGCCACAGCACGCTGCCGGGCACCGCGCGCAGAATATTCATCCAGGTGGCGAAGATTTCCGGACTGATGCGGAACGGGTTTGTAAAACCCGCGAACACCAGCCCGTCCGACGGCAAACCGTGCACCGAACGGGCGAATTCGGGCGCCGCGCTAGGGCGGCCGCGGTCGCCAGGGCAGCAGCTCGCGGGCAGCAGCACCGGCTGCTCGGTCCAGTTCGCATACTCGCTTTCGGGCAGAACCGTTGCGTCGGCGATGACGTAGTCCGTCCAGTCGCCGGCCTGGGTGCCCGGATAGCCGAGGAAATTCACTTGGATCGGCGCCGGCCGCAGCACGATGATTTCGGTACGTGTACGTTCGGTATAGCCGTTCAGGTCGACCAGCACGTCGATTTCGTCGGCGGCGATGCGCTGGGCCGCCGCCACCGGACCGATCGTTGAGATGTCGACCCAGGTGCCGAGCGCCGCCTTGATGCGCGCGCGCACCGCGGTGCCGTCGTCCGGGCTGTAATCGTAGCTGGTGATCGCAAAGCGCGCGCGGTCGTGCGCTTCCAGCACGCCGGCGAGTTGCATGCCGATGGTGTGCTGGCCGAAGCCGCCGGACAGATAGCCGATGCGCAGGGGCCGGTCCGCCGGGCCGACGGCGCGCGGCGCCGGGCGTTCCCGCCGCGCGGATACAAGGCGCATGGCGCCGGCCATGCGTTCGCCGGCTTGGCGGTGCAGCGCCGGGTCGTCGCGGCCGGCGAGCAG
>JAATGE010000185.1 GCA_015654825.1 Rhodospirillales bacterium | reverse complement strand
AGCCGTCGTCCGCCGAGCCCCGGCCTTACTAACCTTACGTAGGCGCCTATGGGGCAGAGCCCTGGCCTTCCTACCCTTCACCGCCTGGTCCATCCAAAAACCCCGCCAGCCGCGCCAGTAGTGCGTTCGGACTAAACGGCTTCGCAATGAAATCGCGGGCGCCGAGTTGTTCGGCCGCCTTGCGCAGGCTGGTGTCGTTGTAGCCGGTTACAATCACGATCGGCACGTCGAAATATCCCGGCAGTGCGTGGATGATTTCGCACGCCAGCAGCCCCCCGAGCCGCGGCATGTCGATATCCAGCAGCACCAGCCGCGGCTTGAACCGTCGCGCCAGCGTTACTGCCTCCAGCCCATCCGCGGCCGCGAACACATGTTGTTTCGCGCGCGCCAGCACGCCGCGGATAATGCCCCGCATGATGGCATCGTTTTCGGCCACGATGACGCCGTTCGCGTCGTCGGCTCCGATCACGCCGGCAGCAGGCGGCGTTCGCGCCGCACCTTGTCCAGCACCGCGATACTTGCCGCCGCCTCGCCGCGCAGCAGCGGCGCCAGCTTGTCCGCTTCCTCCGAATCCTGCGCCACCGCGCATTCGTAGCGCTGCGCCAGCGCGGACAGTGCCGCAAATCCGAACATCCCCGCCGTCGAGGCCAGCCCATGCGCCGCCTCCGTCAGCGCGCCCGCGGCTGCCTGCATGCCGAGCAGTTGCACCATGTCTTCCTGCCGATCCCGCAACGACTGCAACGTCGCGTCGACGTCGCCGGGCGGCAGGTATGAAGCCGTCTCGTCGAACACCGCGCGATCGAACCGCGGCGGATCGACGTCACCCGCCTCCGCCGACGCCGGGCCCGGCGGCGCAAAATGCACCGGCGCGCGCGCCATCGCGTCGTCGATCGCCCGCATCATCGTGCCGTACTCGACTGGCTTGGCAATGAAGCCGTCCATGCCGGCATCCAGGCACTGCGCCGCCTGATCGATCAGCGTGTAGGCGGTCAGCGCCAGGATCGGCACCTGGCCGCGCGGCGCCGGCAGAGCGCGGATGTGCCGCGTCGCCTCCAGCCCGTCCATGTCCGGCATCCGCACATCCATCAGTATCAGGTCGAAACCTTGTTCGAACGCCAGCCGCACCGCCTCGCGCCCGGTTTCCGCCAGCACCACCTCCTGCCCGGCGGCGCGCAGGAACGCACCGATCACATCGCGGTTCATCGCGATATCGTCCACCAGCAGCACCCGCCGGCCGGTCGGCGCCACCGCCGGCACCGCGTTCGCAACCGCCGGCGCCGCGCTGTCGCCCGGCGGCAATTCCAGCCAGAACACGCTGCCGTTTCCCGCATTGTCCGGGTTCGGGCTGTGCCCGATCACACCCCCCATCAGCCCGACGATCCGTGCCGCGATCGCGAGGCCCAGCCCCGCGCCCTCCACCGACGTCGCCGCATCCAGCCGCTCGAAATCCTTGAACAATCGTTCCCGCGCCGCCGCCTCGATGCCGGGCCCGGTGTCAGCCACCTCGATACGCAATCCGCCGCGCGTGCCCCCCGCCAGCAGCCGCAATTCCACGCTACCGGCCACCGTGTATTTCACCGCATTGCCGAGCAAATTCAGCACCACCTGCCGCAGCCGCGCCGGATCGGCGAAAATCTGCGACGGCGCATCGTGCGCGTGCACCACCCGCAGGCTCAACCGCCGCTCGCTCGCCAACGCACCGATCGCGCCGATACAACCCTCCGCCAGGTCACGCACCGACACCGTCGCCGGATGCAATTCCATCCGCCCGGCCTCGATGCTGGCGAAATCCAGCACCCCCTCGACCATTTCCAGTAAATGCCGCCCGGCCTGCATCATCGAGCCGACCCGTCCATCCTGCTTGACCGACAACCCCCCCTCGATGCGCAGCAATTGCGCGTAGCCGAGAATACCGTTCAGCGGCGTGCGCAGCTCATGCGTCACCATGGCAACGAAACGCGTCTTCGCCGCGTTCGCCGCCTGCGCCGCCTGCGTCGCGTCGCGCAATTCCGCCTCCGCCGCCCGCCGCGTCGTGATTTCCTGCTCCAGCGCGCCGTTCGCCGCCGTCAGGTCGCGCAGCGAGACCGCCAGCCGCTGGCGAAGTTCCGTCTGCGTAACCGCCCGCACCACCGCGGCCCACAACCTGCCCTCGTCCAGCTGGTTCTTCACCAGGTAATCCTGTACGCCGCGCTTCATCGCCTCCACGGCGATCGCCTCGTTGCCCTGACCCGTCACCAGCACGACGGCACACGGCAACTCGCCGCCGGGCGCGGCACCGGCCAGGAATTCCAGCCCGGTCATGTCGGGCAGGCTGAAATCCAGCAGCACGCAATCCGGACTGCGCTCGCGCAACGCCACCAGGCCCGCCGCACCATCCGCCGCCTGCCGGATTTCGCACGCGCCATGGCCGTGCCGCATCAGCAGCTTGCTGTATTGCCGCCGATCGATCGCGTCGTCGTCCACGATCAGCAAATGGTAGTCGCGTGCAGCATCGGCCATATTTGATATGACCCCGACAGCACTCAATAAAGCGTGAATCCGCGGCGGCGACGACGCACGGAAAGGAAGAAGCACTTCTTTTTGAAAAAAGAAGCAAAAACTTTTTTTACTTGGGCTCAGCTGACCTTCGGCAGGCCTCGCTTTACTACGGTGGGGCGCAGGAATACGTCCTCTATCGCACGCATCAATGTGGCATAGCCTACCGGTTTTGAAACGAAACCGTCCATGCCGGCCTCCAGGCACTGCGCCGCCTGGTTGCGCATCGTGTAGGCACTCAGCGCCAGGATCGGAACCTCGCTGCCGGGGTTGGGCAACGCACGGATCCGCCTGGTCGCCTCCAACCCATCCATCTCCGGCATCCGCACATCCATCAGCACCACATCCACCATCTTCTGGAACGCCATCCGCACCGCGTCCCGCCCGCTCTCCGCCAGCAGCACCTCATGCCCCGCCGCCCGCAGGAAACCACCGATCACATCGCGATTCATTTCAATATCATCGACCAGCAGCACGCGGCCCCGCACCGGCTTCGCCACCGCCTCGCCCTCCGCCGAGGGCACCTCCAGCCAGAACGCGCTGTCGGCGCCGTGCTCTGCGTGCGCGCCATGCCCCATCGTGCCGCCCATCAGCCCCACCAGCTTTGCCGCGATCGCCAGGCCAATGCCGGCCCCCCCCAGCGCCTCCGCTTCGGGTTCGCGGAAATCCACCAGCGCCTGCTCCGGCCGCGCGCCGTCGCCGGCCGCGGCGATGTCGGCCACCTCGATGCGCAGCCCGCCCGGCTTGTCCCCGGGCAGGATCCGCACCTCCAGCCCGCTCGCGCCGCTATATTTCAACCGGTTGCCCAGCAGATTGACCAGCGCCTGCCGCAGCGCCGTGCGATCGGCGAAAATCTCCCGCGGCGCATCGTCGGCGTCCACCATGCGCAACCGCAGTCCCTGGTCGCCGGCCATCCCGGCCACCGCGCCGATACACCCCTCCACCAGTCCGCGAACCGCGATCGAATGCGGATGCAGCACCGTGCGCCCGACATCGATGCTGGCGAACTCCAGCACGCCGTCCGCCAGTTCCAGCATGTGCTGGCCCGCCTGCACCATGGCGCGCAAACGCCCCTCCTGGCGGTCCGAAAGCCCGCCCTCGGCGCGCAAATGCCCCGCCTGGCCAAGCACTTCATTGACCGGCGCGCACAACTCGCGCGTCGTCATCGCCAGGAAACGGGTTTTTGCGTGGTTCGCCGCCTCCGCCGCATCGCGCGCCGCCCGTAACGCACCCTCGGCCCCCTTGCGCACCGCGACCTCGTTCTCCAACGCCGCCACCGCCTGGTCCAGCGCCGCATTGGCCGGCTCCAGCGCCGCATACGATGCGGCCAGCCGCGCCAGCGTATCGGCCAGCCGCCGCCGCATCTCGGCCTGCGTCACCGCATGCGTCACCGCGCGCCACAGCCTGCCCCCATCCAACTCGTCCTTGGACAAATAATCCTGCACGCCGTGCTTCATCGCCTCCACCGCGATCGTCGTGTCGCCCTGCCCGGTCAACACCACCACGGCACACGGCAATTCGCCGTCGATCGCCGCATCGGCCAGGAATTCCAGTCCGGTCATGTCCGGCAGCCGGTAATCCAGCACCACGCAATCCGGCGTCCGCGCCGCAAGCGCCTTCAGCCCCGCGGCCCCGTCCTCCGCCTCGCAGATTTCGCAGGCGTCCGGCGCATGCTGCCGTAACAATTTGCCATAATGCTGCCGATCCACCGCATCGTCGTCGACGATGAGCAAATCATAGATGCGCGCGCCCTGGGACATGATCGATTTCACTCCGATGCTGCGCAATACAAGCCAAACATTAACAGGGTGTAGTCAAAGCCGGGGTCCGGCAGGCGTATCAAGTGGCTTCGCCGACCAGGGGCTCCGCCCCCTGGACCCCCGACGGCGTGCCGCCGCTGTCGTAGGCGCTGCGCGGCGGGAGTGTTCTGCGCGATCGACGGCGGCTGATGTCGCCTCATCGTCTCCCCGGCGAAGCCAGTACAAACACGTTTTTCAGGCTTCGCCGTTCCCCCCATGAATGGGGGTCTGCGGCCTCAGGCCCCGCCGTGCGAAGCACGCCTCCGGCGTGACGGGTCCAGGGCAGAGCCCTGGCCTTCACTTCCTTCTTGCCTATCCGGCCCGATGATTTTCGTCATTTGTAAATCTGAATTTCAATTCACCCTGCGGCACTAGGATTTTTGGCACCCGATTAAGCCGGCATTCACTCGAATGGCCTCAACTGCGCCATCAGCCAGCGGGAACAAGGCGCCAATCTGGGCTGGCGACATTCCGTGCCGTGCAATACGCGCGATCTTATCAGGGGTGATCCGGATGACGGTCCCACTCGCCACCATGGCGGACCCTCCCGCGCGCCCCGGCGCGCTGCTGCATCAATTCGTCCACAGCATCGTCGATTACTCGCTTTACATGCTCGATACCGAAGGTGTCGTCGCGAACTGGAGTCTCGGCGCGGAGCGCATCAAGGGCTACCGCACGGAGGATATTGTCGGCCGTCATTTCAGCATATTCTTTACCGAGGAGGATCGTGCCCTCGGCCTGCCCGCGAGTGCGCTGAGCAGTGCGCTGCTGACCGGCCATTACGAGCGCGACGGCATTCGCGTGCGCAGCGACGGCAGCCGCTTCCTCGCCCATGTCGCGATCAATCCGATCTACGACGAGACCGGCGCGCATCTCGGCTTTGCCAAGATAACCCGCGACATCACCGAGGAGCATGCGCTCGACGAGCGCCGGCGCATACAGGTCGTGGCCGACGCCGCGCACGAGCTTCGTGCCGCGCGCGCGATGCTGGAGGAGCGTTGCCGCCTCATGGTGGAGGCGGCGCCCAATGCGATGGTGCTGGTGAGTTCCGCCGGCATCATCGAAATGGTCAACCGGCAGACCGAGCTGCGGTTCGGTTATCCCCGCGCCGAAATGCTCGGGCACAGTGTCGACATGCTGGTTCCGGACGGCGTGCGTCCGCAGCACGGCGCGTTGCGCGCCGGCTTCGTTGCCAATGCCGTTACCCGCCCGATGGGCAAGGACGCCGATCTGCACGGGCGGCGCAAGGACGGCTCGGTTTTTCCGGTGGAAATCGGCCTCAACACGATCGCGACCGAGGATGGCCTGATGGTGCTCGCGGCGATCGTCGACATTACCGAACGGCGCCAGGCGGAATCGGCGCGTCAGTTGCAAACCCAGGAGCTGGCGCGGTCGAATGCCGACCTGCAGGAATTCGCCTACATCACCTCGCACGATCTGAAGGCGCCGCTGCGCGCCGTCTCGCTGCTGGCGGATTGGATTACCGACGATATTCAGGGCATCGCCGGTGCCGAGACGCTCGAGAATCTGCATCTCCTGCGCCAGCGCGTCACCCGCATGGGAATGCTGCTGGAAGGTTTGCAGAGCTACACGCGCGTCGGTCACCTGCGGGCACCGGCGGAGCAGGTGGATATCGGCGCGCTGATTGCCGAAATCGTCGACTCCATCGCGCCGCCACCAGGCTTTTCGGTGCGCTTCGCCGGCGAGGTGCCATTGTTCACTACGCCACGGCCGCCGCTCGAGCACGTGCTGCAGAACCTGATCTCCAATGCCATCAAGCATCACGACCGCGCGGACGGCGCGGTCGTCGTCTCCGCGCGCAAACACGACGGCATGATCGAAATCAGCGTGCTGGATGATGGGCCCGGCATTGCGCCCGAGTTTCACAAGCGCATCTTTGGCATTTTTCAGACGTTGAGCAGCCGTGACGATTGCGAGGCGAGCGGCGTCGGCCTGTCGATCGTGCAGAAAACCGTCGAACGGCTCGGCGGTCGGGTCTGGATCGAAAGCGCCCCGCCCCTGCGCGGCACCAGCTTCATATTTACTTGGCCGGAAGGATTGTAATGTTGGCCCCCTCGGTTTCCATCATGATCGTCGATGACGACAAGATCGACATCATGGCATTGCGGCGCTGCTTTCGCGCGCTGGACATCCAGAACCCCGTGGTCGAAGCCCGCAACGGCGTCGAAGCGCTGGCCCAGTTGCGCGGCACGGAGGGGGAGGGCGCTCTGCCGCAGCCGCGCCTGGTGCTGCTGGACCTCAACATGCCGCGCATGGGCGGCCTGGAATTCCTCGACGAAGTGCGCCGCGACCCTACGCTGCAGCGCACCCTGATTTTTGTGCTGACGACGTCCGGGGCGCTCGAGGATCGCAACCGCTGCTACGACCGCAACGTCGCCGGCTATATGATCAAGCACCGCGACAATCGCGCTTCGCTGGAAACCGTGGCCATGTTGCAGCAATATTGGAACACTGTTTCATTCCCGAACAGCAGTCCTGCTGATCCAGCCCCGAATTCCTAGCCCGAATTCCTAGCCCGAATTCCTAGCCCGAATTCCTAGGTAGAAGTACCGGCTTGCCAGATTGCCGCGCCGTGCCCGATTTTGCGCCCCGATGGGATGGCACGTCCAATACCGACAGGGCCCGGTCAACAGGATCGCGGTGCATACGAGCCCCGAGGAGGCGATCGACGCGGCATGCCGTCTGATCGATGACGGCTTTGACGTGTATGGCATCGGTACCGGCCCGCTCGCCGACTCTATTGCCCGTCCGGAAATCCTGCGCATTCATGAATTCTGGGCGCGCGCCAAGCCGTTGCCCCGGCAAGGGTCCGCTTACCTCAACAAGTCCATAAACGCCGCCCGGCCCCCCCTGGCCCGCTAGGCCCGTCCCGGCTTATCGGTTTCCCGATCGGCAGCGGCATCGACCGCCCCACCGCCGCCCACCACCAACCTCACGCTGCCGCCCGTGCCTCGGTTTCGGCCGCGATCGGGGTGCCTGGCGCGGTCGCGGTAGGCCACGTGAAGATGAAGGTGGCGCCGCGCGCCGGCGGGGCGCTTTCAATGCGCACCGTACCGCCGACGCGTTCCACCGCCTTCTTGACGATCGACAGACCAACGCCGCTTGTTTCGCGCGCGTCGGCCCCCGCCAGCGTCGCGAATATCTCGAGCACCCGCTTGTGCAACTGCGGCGCAATCCCCGGCCCGTCATCGGCAACCCGGATTTCGGTCATGCGGCCGGCCTCGCGCGCGGAAACCACCACTTCGCCAACGGCACGATCGTGGTGCTTTACGGCGTTCGAAATCAGGTTCTGCAGCACATGCTCAAGCGGCGCACGGGACGTGCTGAGCACCGGCGCCGCGCCGTCGAACCGTATGACAAACCCCGGCGGCGGCCCGAGCGAACTGGCTATTTCGCCGACCAGCCTGCCCACGTCCACCGCTTCCGCCGGCGCATCGGCCTGGCCGATGCACGCGTACGCCAGCAGTCCCTCCAACAGCATCTTCAGCCGGTCCGCGCGCTCGCGCATCAGGCGCAGATTGTCCAGGGTCTCCGGGCCGGCACTGCCGCTATTCTGCACATCCTGCTCGATCCAGTCCGCCAGCAGCGAAATCGCGCGCAGCGGCGCCCGCAGGTCGTGCGACGCGACATGCGCGAATTCCCGTAATTCCTCGGTCAGCACCTGTTTCTGCTCGAGCAACTCGTTCTTCTCGCCAATCAGCGTCTTCATCTGCTGCACGTTGCCGCGCAGCGTTTCGGTGCGCGCGGCGGCGCGCACCGCCTCGGCCAGCACGTTGGCGAAGCCGGTCAGGAATATGATATCACGCTCATTATAATCATGCTGCGTATCGTTATCGATCTCCAGCACGCCGTAAGGCCTGAGCTCGCCCTTGATCAGCACATCGACAGTAGAAACAATGCCATGCGCCGCGTAGAACGGCGGCAGTCGGAACACATTGTCCTTGGTCAGGTCATTGCAGATAGAAGGTTGGCCGGTAATGAACGCGCGGCCCTGCGGCGACGTCGTGTCGGCCCGCGAAACCACGCACCCAACCACGCCGCTCTGCCAGCCATGCCCCGCCTCGATGATCAGATCGTTCTCCTCGGGCCGATAGCGGCATACCTTGGCAAAACGCACGCCGAGGCCCCGGGCGCAGACCGTCGCCGCCTCGGTCAGGATCTTGGCCAGATCGTTTTCCCGCAATGCAAAGCTGCCGAACGCCGCAATGGCCTCCTGCTGGCACAACAGTTTGCGAACGTCCTCGGTAGCGTCGGTCATGGAGGGGAGTATTCTCGTCGCGCTGAAACTCGGACGGCGCCCGTCGCTGCAAATCCCAGCGAGAGCCGGCAAATCGACCCGGCCAGCTTGCAGTCAAAATCTTTCTAAATCGTTAAGAGCAGCGTCACGGCGGAAGGAATTTCGGCTTCGCCGACCGGGGGCTCCGCCCCCTGGACCCCCGTCGGCGTGCCGCCGCTGTCGT
>JAATGE010000334.1 GCA_015654825.1 Rhodospirillales bacterium | reverse complement strand
GTCCAGGGCGCGAAAATAAGGGCAGGAAGGCCAGGGCTCTGCCCTGGACCCGTCACGCCGGAGGCGTGCTGCGCACGACGGGGACAAGTCCCCAGACCCCATTAATAAAGAATCGTTAGCGGAAACGGCGAAGCCAGAAAAGTCCATGACATTTACAGGCTTCGCCCAAAAGCCAAGGCAAAGCCGCGCAGCGTTAATCGGGGTCTGGGGCCTACTGGCCCCAGCGGGTCCAGGGCAGAGCCCTGGCCTTGCCTTTTCGAAACGTTTGTCTTGCCGATGAACCCACCTATTGCCCAGCAGGCTCCGTTCCACGGCGTTCCGCCTTGATCGCGTCCAGCACCAGGTGTGGATCGGTTGGTGTCGCCATTGCCTGTGCGGCATGATCGCTGCGATTGGCGAGCGTCGGGCTATCGCGGCGCAATTCCTCGAGCAGTTCGATGATTTTGGCGAGTTTCTGGTCGGCGACGATCGCCAGCTCCAGGTTGAGCTGTTCGCGATGGCCAGCCAGCTGATCCTGACGGCGTTGCGTGCTCAGGATAACCGCCGAGAGATACAGGGCGCAGGTTGCGATGGCGCCCTGCAGCCACGGAAACGGCGGAGCATCCGCCTGTCGCACGCCCAGTACGCCCGCCGCGACGTTGGCGCCCGTCCAGGCGAGGATCGCGACGGTCAGCACGGCGACGAAGCCGGGCAGCGCTACGAGGCTGGTGACGCGATCCACCGCCCGCTGCCATCGGCTGGTCGCCTCATGGTGCTCGGCGCGCAGCCTGGCAGTTGCCAGCGCCACGGCCGGGCCGGTGTTCGCGTCACGCTCGCGCTCGCGCACTTCCATGCGGCAATCCACTCACGCCGGCGCCCGGCATTGGCGCCGGGCTGGCAGGATCATCTATCGCGGCTGCCGGCCATCAGGCCGGCGACCAGGGCGGCGATCAGCGCGGGGCCTTTTTGCGCCCTGACCAGCTCGGAAATCTCCCCGAGGTTGGATAGTTCCGCGAGCAGAGCGGCGCGCCCCGGGTCGGCGGCGACGGGCGCGCGGCGCGGCCGTGCGGCGCGGTGCATGAGCGCCAACACGCCGAGGCCGATCACGAGCAGGACAGCAGCCACCACCAGCGGCGCACCCACCGCACCGACATGTGGCAGTACATAGATCCATAGCGCCGTGAGCAGGCAGCCAACGACCCCGAGGGCGCAACCGGCGACCAATGCTGCCGTAGCCGCGAGATAGGCCGCCCGCCCAGCGGTGCGGCGCACCGACTGCGCCACGCGGCCCTCGGCTATTGCGAGGGCCAGGCGGATTAGATCGTGCGCCGGCGACGTGCCGCTCACCGCGACAGCAGGCGGCCGCCGATATAGCCGACGCCGGCGGCGATCAGCACGGCCAGCAGGGGCCGATCCTCGACCTGCCGCTCCATCGCCTTCATCGACCGCGTGCCTTCCGCGGCGATTTGGCGGTAGGTGCGGGTGGCGCTTTCCTCCAGCTGGTCCGCGGCGCCGCGGGCGCTGCTGGCGGCGCCGGACTTCAGGTGGCCGAGCAGGATTCCGACGTCGCGCTGCAATGAAGCGATATCATCGCGTAGCGCCGACACGTCATTTGCGCCGTTGCTTGATGCACTCATGGGTGTGAACTCTCCTTGTCGCCGTGATGGCGCATGAACCGCGACCGGGCGGCCGGGCCACCGTCTTAACGCGCAATCCCGGCAGTCGACGCATATCCGATCACTATCGGGCACAGCGACCACCCGATCCGCATTGACGGGGATCAACTATCGATGCCGCCGGCCGCGCCAGCCGTGCGCCCCACCACTGTTAGCGGGGCCTGACCCGAGACCAGCAGAGTCGGAAAATACTCATCGCCGTGAACTCGCCACCTCAAGGTTAGGGAGGTAGCCACGATGGTAAAGCGGTGATACGGTTGTAGTCAGGCGCCTGGAGTGGGGCGGGCGCCGGAGAACCCAGCATATATGGCAGACGGCCGCGCACCGCCGGCGACCGCGGCCCGAGCGCCGCAAGCGGAGGCGCACGCCCGGCCCACGCGCGGCGCACCGCCAGCGCCACCCGACTTCCCGATCGTCGGCATCGGCGCCTCGGCGGGGGGCCTCGACGCATACCGCAAGCTGCTCGATGCCCTGCCCCCCGCCACCGGCATGGCCTACATTCTGGTGCAGCATCTCGACCCCAGCCACGAGAGCATGATGGTCGAGCTGCTCGCCAGCCACACCCCGATGAAGGTGGTTCAGGCGGCCGACGGCATGCGTGTCGAGGCCGACCATTGCTACCTTATTCCCCCTGGGCTCAATCTCGCGGTGCGCGGTGGCGCGCTGCGCCTTTCGCCGCCGGTGGCGCGCCACGGTTCCCGCCTGCCATTCGACTTCCTGTTGCACTCGCTGGCCAGGGAGTGCGGCGCGCAGGCATTGTGCGTGGTGCTTTCGGGCACCGGTTCCGACGGCAGCGCCGGGCTGCGCGAAATCGCGGCGCAAGGGGGCCTGGTGATTGTCCAGGACCCCGCCGAGGCGGGTTATGACGGCATGCCGCGCAGCGCGATCGCGACCGGAGCCGTGGACCACGTGCTCCAGCTGGCCGACATTCCGGCGGCACTCGCTGCGCGGGCCGCGGGCGGCCGCCATGTGGTCGCGGACCGGGAAGTAGTGCCGGATGTGCCGCCACACACCGTGCAAGGCATCATCGATCTGTTGCGCAGCAAGACGCCGCACGATTTTTCGGCCTACAAACCGGGCACGCTGCAACGCCGCATCGAGCGCCGCATGGCCCTGCTCGGATTGCAGAACCTGGGCCGCTACTTCAACACCCTGCGCGACAGCGCCACCGAAGCAGAAACACTCGCCAAAGACCTGCTGATCAACGTCACCAGCTTCTTCCGCGATCCCGAGGTTTTCAAGCAGCTCGGCGAAACCGTCATTCCGGACCTGGTGCGCCACCACGCATCCAGTTCGCCGATCCGCATCTGGATCGCGGGATGCAGTACGGGCGAGGAAACCTATTCGCTGGCCATGCTGTTTCGTGAGGCAATCGCCGCCGCCGGCGTCGAAACCAAACTGCAGGTCTTCGCGTCGGACGTGGACGCCGACGCGGTAGCCGCCGCCCGCGAAGGGCTGTACCCCGCGGCGATCGAAGCGGATGTCTCCCCTGCCCGCCTGGCTCGCTTCTTTGCGCGGGAGGACGACCATTACAGGGTCTCGGCGGAACTGCGCAGCGTGGTTGTCTTCACCGTGCAGGATGTGCTGACCGACGCACCGTTCTCGCGGCTCGACATGATATCATGCCGTAACCTTCTGATCTATCTGCGTCCCGACGCGCAAAGCAGGATCATCTCGTTATTCCATTTCGCGCTGCGTGAAGGCGGCGTTCTGCTGCTTGGGAATGCCGAGACGGCGGGAAATCCGGACGGGCGGTTCGATATAATCTCCAAGCCTGAGCGGCTGTATCGCCGCGTCGGCCGCAACCGGCCGGGAGAATTGGCGCTGGCGATCGGAGGCACCAATCTGCGGCCCAACGCGCAAGCGGCACTTCGTCCGCCGCCCACGCAACAGAACGGACTGGTCGAATTGTGCCGGCGGCTGGTGCTGGAAAACTACGCGCCGGCCTCGGTGCTGATCAACCGGCGGCTGGAGTGCCTGTATCTGCTCGGCGCTACCGATCGATTTCTGCATGTACCGCCGGGTCCGCCGACGCAGGACCTGCTCGCCATGGCGCGACAGGGACTTCGCACAAAATTGCGATCCGCCATTCAGAAATGCCAGCAGGAAAACGCCCGCGTCCTGGTTGCCGGCGGCTCCATTACCGAACAGGGGCGCGAGACCGCGTTCAACCTCGACGTTCACCCGGTGCCGGCCGCGGGCGAAGACCTGCTGCTGATCTGCTTCGTGGAAGTGCCGCGGCAGAACGCGAAACGCGGGCTGAAAGCAGTAGCGGAGGAAACCCCGCGGGTCGCCGAACTGAACGCCGAACTGGATACCACGCGTACCGAGTTGCAGGCCGCGATTCATAACCTCGAGCTTTCCAACGAGGAGCAGAACGCGATCAACGAAGAGGCGCTATCGATACAGGAGGAGTACCAGTCGACCAACGAGGAGTTGCTGACTTCGAAGGAGGAGCTGCAGTCGCTGAACGAGGAATTGACCGCGCTGAACACCCAGCTGCAGGAAACGCTGGAGCGCCAGCGTACCACCTCGAACGACCTGCAGAATGTCCTCTACAGCACCGATGTCGCGACCGTCTTTCTCGACATGAAGCTGAACATCCGGTTCTTCACACCGGCCACGAAGGCGCTGTTCAGTGTTATCCCGAGCGATATCGGCCGACCGCTCGCGGACTTGAACCTGGTTGCGACCGATCGGCTTCTGCTGGCGGACGCCGGCACCGTATTGCAGACGCTGGAGCCGCTCGAGCGCGAAATCGATGCGCATGGCGGATCATGGTATGTACGCCGCATCCTGCCGTACCGCACCCACGATAATCGGATCGAGGGCGTTGTCGTTACGTTTTCCGATATCACCGAGCGGCGGCATGTCGCGGATGCGCTCAGCGAAGCGAAACGGCAGGCCGACCTCGCCAACGTCGCCAAATCGCGGTTTCTCGCGGCGGCGAGCCACGATTTGCGCCAGCCTTTGCAAACACTGAGCCTGCTGCAGGGGCTGCTGGCAAGAACGGTGGACGGGGACAAGGCCAAGGACCTCGTGGCGCGGCTCGCCGATGCACTTGCAACGATGTCGGACATGCTGAACACGCTGCTCGACATCAATCAGATCGAAGCGGGGACGGTACGTCCGGAAATCGTCAGTATTCCGGTCAACGACCTGCTTTTGCGCCTGCGCGACCAGTTCGAGGAAACCGCGCGGGCCCAGGGGCTGCAATTGCGGGTCGTGAAATGCGGCCTCGCGATCCAGGCCGATCCTGCCTTGCTTGAGCAGATGTTGCGCAATCTGCTTTCGAACGCGTTGAAATACACCAGAAAAGGCAAGGTTCTGCTCGGCTGCCGCCGTCACGGCGACAAACTGGGCATCGAGGTATGGGACACCGGCGTCGGCATTCCGGAAGGCGAACTCGGCGCGGTGTTCGAGGAATACCATCAGCTCGACAACCCGGCGCGCGAGCGTGCGCGCGGGCTGGGGCTTGGTTTGACCATTGTGCAACGATTGGGCAAGTTGCTCGGCCATCCGGTGCGCGTTCGCTCGCGGCCAGGGCACGGATCGATGTTCGCGATCGACGTGGACCTGCGCGCGCCCGGCATCGTGGCCGCGGCGCAACCACCCCCGGCCAACGTCGCCAAACCCCCGGTCAGGAATATTCCCGCGTCCGCCTCGATCCTGGTAATCGAGGACGACCCGGACGTGCGCTCCCTGCTCGAGCTTCTGCTATCGGACGCCGGCTACGATGTCATGACCTCGATCGACGGCAACGCCGCGCTCGAGGCGCTGGGGCATGATCGTGCCAAGCCGGACCTGGTCCTGGCGGACTATAACCTGCCGGGCGGCATGGATGGGCTGCGCGCCGTTACGGCGCTGCGCGAGCGGCTCAAAAGCGAAATTCCGGCGGTTATCCTGACCGGCGACATGTCGACCAGCACGCTGCGCAACATCGAGCAGCGCCACTGCACCCGGCTGACCAAGCCGGTGCGCATCGACGAACTCACGAACTTAATCCGCCGTCTGCTGGCGGCTTCGCCACCGGCGGCGCCGCTGCCGCCGCCTGCCGCCATTAACACCGCCAAGCCGGCCGGCGGCGCGGCTAACTCCGTCACTTACATCGTCGATGACGATCGCCAGTTGCGCGAGGCGATCCGCAGCGTGCTGGAGGAAGATGGACGCGCCGTCGAGGATTACGCGTCGGGCGAGGCGTTTCTTGAGGCCTACCATCCGGGCCCGCCAGCCTGCCTGCTGATCGACGCCTACCTGCCGGGCATGAACGGCATCGAACTGCTGCAGCACCTGAAGGCAAACAATCATTTCCTGCCCGCCATCATGATCACCGGCAACAGCGACGTTGCCATGGCGGTGCAGGCGATGAAGGCCGGCGCTTCCGACTTCATTGAAAAGCCGATCGGCGGCGACGAATTGCTGGCCAGCATCGACCGCGCCCTGGAGCAGGCGCGTGATTCAAGTCAGGCCTACGCCGAACGCGAGAACGCCGCGGGACACCTCGCGGGCCTGACGCCGCGGCAGCACCAGGTGATGGACATGGTGCTGGCCGGGCATCCGAGTAAGAATATTGCCGCCGATCTCGGGATCAGCCAGCGCACGGTGGAGAACCATCGCGCTTCGATCATGCGCAAGACCGGATCGCGGTCGTTGCCGGCACTCGCGCGGCTGGCGCTGGCGGCG